>CAYMGO010000020.1:0-31917 GCA_964390015.1 uncultured Anaerolinea sp.
CGATTTTCTACTGTGATTTCGCCCCTGAGCAGGTCAGTTACCGTAGTTGTACCTTTTTTTGGTGCTTTGAAACGGATGACATGTTTTTCACCACTATCAATTCGTTTCTGTGTTTCCTCAGCGCTCAAATCTCTACAGGTTCCATCGTAATGTGGCGCTTCTTTACGTTTTTGCTGCTCCTCACGCACGCGTGATAATCTCTCAGGTGTGCAAAAACAGTAGTACGCGTTGCCTGACTGCACCAGTGCTTGCGCGTGTGCCAGGTAAATTTCCTTTCTTTCGGATTGTCGATAAGGTCCATATGGACCACCGATATCCGGGCCTTCGTCGTAATCAACACCCAACCAACGCAGTCCATCTATCAATTCCTGCTCCGCCCCTGGAATATACCGCTTGAAATCGGTGTCTTCAATGCGCAAAATAAATTGACCACCAGTCTTCTTGGCGATCAGGTAATCGTACAATGCAGTTCTGGCGGATCCCAGGTGCATGTGTCCTGTTGGAGATGGCGCGAAACGAACTCTCACTGGCAATTTACTGGTTTCCATATGGCTCCAAAATTTATGTTTTTCGATGCAGCAGTACACTCTCGATCAGACCAATTCCAAGCATCAGAGAAAGCAATGAACTGCCGCCATAACTGATGAACGGTAGTGTTTGCCCGGTCACCGGAATGACCCTTAAGTTTACCCCTATATTGACCATAGTTTGAAAAGCGATCAACGTCGCAAAACCGTAAGCGATCATCGCGCCGTACATATCTGTGGCCAATCGCGCAGCCCTCAGGCAGCGTATGATCACAAATACAAGCATCGCCATCAGCAAAATTGTACCGATAAAGCCAAATTCCTCAGCGATCGCCGAAAATATATAATCTGTTGACCGCACTTTTAGAAACCGCAGCTGAACTTGCGTCCCGGAATTGTAACCCTGTCCCAGCAGTCCTCCACTTCCAATGGTGATCACTGCCTGTTCCACGTTGTAGGTATTTCCATACCTGGCATTTTCGTCTGGATTGATGAAAGTTAAGATCCTTTCCTGTTGGTAGGGTTCCAGGAACGGAAAAGCGATCAACCCCAACGCGACACCCGCCACTCCAAAGATCACCACATATTTCGTGGGCAAACCGCTGATCCAGAGCATTGAAAACCAGATCACAGCCAGAAGGATCGTGGTGCTCAGGTTAGGCTGAAGATAGATTGGGACGATTATCCCTGCAACCAGTAGAAAACTGATCAACATCCAGCGAATATTCTTAACTTTCTTTTCATTGTGAGAAAAATAGTGCGCCAGCACCAAAATCACCACGATCTTGGAGATTTCCGCAGGTTGAATATTAACCAACCCAACCTCCAACCAGCGCTGCGCGCCAAAACTGGTAGTTCCAATCAAAAGAATGATCCCAAGGAAAGCCAAAACAAAAATGTACATCAACCGTGAAAGGCTTTTCCAATAGTGATAATCCAGCACTGTCACGCCGAGCAGCACAGCCATGCCTATACCAAAAAAAGTAGCCTGCCTGTTTACGTAATTAGCGAGCTCAATGTTACCCGCGATTGTCGATCGAATCATCATCAACCCAAAAACGCACAGTAACAATACTGCACCAAAAAGGAAAAAATCAAAGTTGCGCCAAAATTCTCTTCTAAACATAGTGAAAACGGTTAACCGTTGAAACTAATCCGTTCCTCCGGTTGCATCGATGGCTTTCAGATCAAAATACGTCTCCAGCACCCGCTCTACAATTGGAGCTGCCACACTCGCCCCCTCCAAACCATTATAAACAAATGCGACCACAGCAATTTCCGGGTCATCATAAGGTGCGTACCCTACGTACCATGAATGCGCCGGCCAGGCTTCCGGCTGGCATAGGTTCTTTTCCTGAGCCACATTATCGCAATATTCTGCTGTACCGGTCTTGCCGGCAGATGGGATCTCCAATGGCGCTAAGGCTTCTGTCGCTGTTCCATCTTCGACCACACGTCTCATCCCCATTTGTGCGTATTCAATCACCCAGGGTTCAACCACTTTCTTTTCTCCTGTGGGTTTGTTGTTATCATCAAGTACATCGATCAATGGGTCTTTGGTAATATCCCAAATCAGTTTTGGCTCGAACTCCTGGATAACATTCCCTTCGGGATCAAGAATTTCTCTTACGATTGTCGGCTGCATATATTTACCATCATTTGCGAGAATCGCGAATGATTGTAATACTTGTAATGGCGTGGCGAGAACGTAACCCTGCCCGATGGTCGTAATATATGTATCACCAGTTGACCAGTTTTCTGCACGGTAGATACGCTTCCATGTGGGATCTGGTACTAACCCATCAACTTCTCCCGGTAATTCAATACCGGTCGGTCTGTTGTATCCCAGTACTTCTGCGTATTCTTTCAACCGCCACGCGCCAACCCCTCCATCTGTCACATCGTTCTCAAACCCCCCACCGATTTTGTAAAAATAAATATCATCTGATAAACCCACGCCTTTTACGAAATCGCACATACCATGGCCGTTACGGTCATAACCTACATATTCACGAGGGATTCCCGGGTCATTGGCAGAGTACTTCTGTATGATGGATATTGTTCCCGGACATGGGATTTCCTCTTCTGGTCCAATAACACGCTCGTTTAAAGCCCCGATGGCGGCAACCATTTTATAAACAGAACCGGGGGGATGCATCGCTGAAATGCCGTGATTGAGTAAAGGTTTTAAGGGATCCTGACTTAATTGATTGTAGTAATACTCCGGAATTATCCTTTCCAAGCGATTATTTTCATAAGTGGGCTCTGAGACCATGGCCAATATTTCGCCGGTTTTTGGATTCATTGCGATGACCACACCGTTTTGAGATTGTATGCGGTTCAGAAATGTATTCCAAAAATTCATTTCATCCATCAGAGCGGTCTTAGCCGCGGCTTGCAGCCTGGTATCGATGGTAAGAACTATGCTGTTGCCAGGCACTGGTGCTTCCGGTGGTTGAACATCGCGAAGTTCCATTCCTGCTGCATCCACTTCCACCACCCGCTGACCGTTCTTTCCCAGAAGTATCTCATCCAGCGAGTATTCTGCACCCCCAAAACCTACTTTATCTCTGCCTGCCACAAAACCTAGTTCTTCGTAGTATTCCTGGTTTTCAGCTGTAATCGGCCCTAAAAATCCAATGATTTCAGCGGTTAATTTACCCGTCGGATACTGCCTGACCGGTTCAATTTCTACCGTAACGCCAGGCCACGCGCCTGTTTTCTCGCTGATCACCATGGCGATCTCTTTGCTCACATTACATTTGATGTTAACAGGTGAAAATGGCGCATTGGTGTCACCAATCAGAACGATTTCTTTTATACCAAAATCGGACTGACACGGTGTGAACAAACGGGCAGATTCATCAGTGACGATCCCGTTCGTGACCTGCAAGTCGATCAAACTGGATAATTCTCTGTAAATCTCTTCTTTAGTGCCTTCATCCCCTGGCAGATAGGCTGGGGTAATTGCTATGTTATATGAAGCCGTATTTTGAGCCAGAACAAAACCATTTCGGTCATAAATATTGCCTCGCTGAGTCTGCATGCTGATGTTCCTGATCCGGTTTTCTTCTGACTGCTCAAGGTAAGCTTTACCGTTGATAATCTGAAGGCTGAAAAGCCGGACTACATATACCGTGAACACAACAGCAAGCAGAATATAGATGACCCTGAATCGCCATCTTTCTAATCCTGATTGAACCTGCTTATCACCGTTCACGATACATCCTCCGCTCGTTTGAACCATCCGGAAAAATCTCTTACGATAGCGTAAATTGGCATTGCCAGGAAAAGATTTAGAAAGATCGACGGGATGATCACTCGATTGAGTGTCTCTTCCAAAGGATAACCAATGCCGTCAATACGAAGACCCGCGAAGGTCAAAATATACAGGATAATGCTGGAAACCATGGTAATCGCGAACATCGCCAGCAATGGAGATTCCCATAATTTGTTAAAGACAAACCTGGCTAGAATGATAACCGATAAATATGCAGCGATGTATACATACCACGGAAGCGCAGTGATAAAAGCCAATATCGTTCCGGAAATAATTGCCAGGATAAACCCAGATTTGTCCCTGGTAAGGAGCCCCCAGGCAGCCAACCAAACTAATACCAGGTCTACAGCCCCATTCAGCAGTGTCACCTCGCGGGCGATTGTGGTTTGCAGAATCAGCAAAATTATCAGGATTGGAATTGAAGCGATGACGCTCATAGTTATTGCATTGGTGTTGGAACAAGCGGTGCAATATCCACAGATTTGAAATTCGTGATCACTAACACCGCGCGTAAATTTTGAAAATCGACTGAGGGTTGAATGGCAGCAGTTTGAAAAAGCGCGCTTTCTTTTAGTTGTGGAGTAAGCACCTGACCGATGAAGATTTCTGGCGGAAAAGAGCCGCCCATACCTGAAGTAAATACCAGGTCTCCTTCAGTTAATTCCACGGATGGGCTGACCATTTCAAGTGTGATATCACCGGTTATTGACCCTTGAACCTGAGCTTCTGTCTTGCTCTTCTGTAATTTTACATTCACGACCGAGCTCTGGTCCGTGATCAACTTGACTCGTGCAGCAGATGCGGTGACTGCATCGATGCTGCCAACCAGCCCTTGCTCTGTAACGATCGGCATTCCCTTGAATATCCCATCATCTGAGCCATGGTCAATGATGACGTAATTCAAAAAAGGGCTTGGGTCCTTTCCAATCACCGAAGCTGCGATGTATGTGTTATCAGGATTCTCCCTAGCAAAGTCCAGCAAAGCGTATAGAATATCCGTTTCCACCAGCTGCTGCTGCAGTTCCAAAATCTCCGATTGCAGCCTTGAAACTTCGTTTTGGAGAGCTGCGTTTTGTTCTCGCAGCGTACCTACGTCCCTTGGGACAGTAAAAAAATCTACTACGGCATTGACCCTGGTCGAAAACCAGCTCTGAGCACCAACAAATGGATCGATAGCTTTACCTACCATCCTACTGAGCATACCGCTTATTGCCAACACCAGCACTCCCCCCACGATCAAAATGATCGCCAGTGTCTGCCATGTTCGTATCGGGATTTTTTTCATTCTTATTGGCTTACTTTACCCTCTCGATGTGTTCCTATCGAGGCTGACGAGGAATCTCTTGTACCGTGAAAGGTTTTCCAGTACCAGACCAGCACCCCTGGCAACACAGGTCATCGGGTCATCTGCAACCCATACCCTGAGGTTCAGTTCATCTTTTAATCGCGGCACCAGTCCAAGTATTTGTGCCCCACCGCCAGCCAGGCAAACCCCCGAATCCAGCAGGTCGGAGATCAGTTCAGGTGGGACTTCATCCAGAGCGTCTTTGATCGTGTCGATAATTACCTGAAGTGAAGGGTTAATGGCTTCACGAATTTCAACTGACGATACATCCACCGATCCCGGAAGCCCCGTTATCAGGTTCCTGCCACGCGCGGTGAAAGTTAACTCAGTTTGTAGAGGATATGCCGAACCAATGGCAATCTTGATTTGTTCAGCCATTCTCTCACCGATGAGCAGATTATATTTTTTCCGGATGTACTGTAAAATGTCTTCATCGATCTCATCACCTGCGATCCTGAGGGAACGCGAAATGACGATCTCACCCATTGATATAGCAGCCACTTCAGTGGTTCCGCCACCGATATCAACGATCATTGTGCCCTTCACATCATTAATAGGCAACCCGGCGCCAATAGCAGCTGCCCTGGGTTCCTCTACCAGGTAGGTTTCCCTGGCTCCAGCGGCCATCGCGGCATCATAAACTGCGCGCTTTTCCACTTCTGTGGCCCCGGATGGAATCCCGATCGCGACTCTTGGACGAGGCATTGGCACAATGGCCTGCTGGTGTACCTTGCCGATAAAATACTCAAGCATTGATTTGGTAATTTCAAATTCTGAGATAACGCCATCCCGTAGCGGTCGGATTGCCACGTAATTCATTGGTGTTCTACCAACCATCTCTTTGGCGGCGTTACCAACCGCGATGGTTTCACGGGTTCGTTTATTGACAACAACCCAGGATGGTTCGTTAATAACGATACCTTTACCGCGAACATTCACCAGCGTGTTTGCGGTACCAAGATCGATTCCTATATCCAGTGAAAAAAAGCCCATCAACCAACTGAATGGATTGGTTGCCAATTGTAACTCCTGATAACGGACTTGGTAACTAACAAAAAATTATACCATAGCGGTTTGTCAAGGTTTTTTCAACGGCTTCTTTCTTGACAGCCAATATGCATCTCGCTATAATGCATGGCGTTAGCGGGTGTCGCCAAGTGGTAAGGCACCACCTTCCCAAGGTGGTATTCGTGGGTTCGAATCCCATCACCCGCTCTTTCAATTTAACTTTCCATTTGAATTCTGATAGCTACTTCGTTTCTTGCATATTAGCATTATTGTAAGTTTCCTTAAAGCTAACTATGCTAGAATATTTACACATATAGGTGTCCCTATGCAGTCCACTAAGTTAATACTTCATATTGAAGATAATTTTGATAATAGAATCCTGGTTCGCAGGCTGCTCCATTCTGCTTCGTACAACGTCCTTGAAGCTGAAAATGCCCGCCAGGCTATCGCTGCTTTGTATAAATACTGTCCTGACTTAATACTGATGGATATCAACCTGCCGGGAGTTGATGGCTACACGCTAACATCAAAATTAAAGACTGTCGCCAGTGTGAGAAAGATACCGATCGTAGCGATTACAGCCAACGCAATGCGAGGTGATCGAGAAAAATCCCTGCTCGCGGGTTGTGATGGTCACATCGAAAAACCCATTGACATAGACACATTTCTTGATCAAATTGCGCTGTACCTCAACCACAACAGTAATCAACCAAATCATGATGACAACCGATAATCCTTTAAAATCAAAAGTTGAGGAAACACGATCGCATAGAACCATTCTTGTGGTTGAAGATAATGCCGGTAATTTTATGCTCATCGCCAGAATGTTGGAGGCTGCAGGATTCAGATGTGAATGGAAAACATCGGGGTACGAGGTGGTTGAATTTGCTGAAAACTTGCCAGAACTTGACCTCATTCTGATGGATATACGCCTGCCCTACGAAGATGGCTATGGGGCATTCAGAAAGCTCAGGTCGAGTGAAAGATTTAAAGACACGCCCATCGTAGCCATTACTGCTGTAACAGGTGTAGATCAGATGCGTTCAGCGCAATTGGCGGGTTTTAACGGATTTATTGGCAAACCACTCAACCCGGATCGTTTTCCAGCCCAAATCCTTGGGGTTTTGGCTGGCAAGCCAATCTGGGAATTTTAGCGATTTCATCAATATCTAACTTGGCCGATATATTTTCCAGTCAGTTTTTTCTTTTTTTATAATTGTGGAGGAATAATGGAAGCGAAAGAAATTAATGGTCAATCCGTAATCGTTACTAATGATGAAGAATCACATCGAAATAAATTGTTAATCGTTCAAACGCTTCTTGCGATCAGTATCTTGTCCAGTGGTTTGTTCCTCGTTTTATCTTTCTTATTTCGTGAAGTGGGTTATTACCTGCTCGCCATCAGTTCGTTGATCACAGTTGTATTTGGATTTCTAGCCCTACCGCGAAAATCAAAAGACATTAATCCATTCGTTGTCTTCCTTTTTGCTGTTTCCTACCAGTTATTAATTGTTCTCCTGGCGAGTGTTCTCCCATCATTTCAAGGCATACCATACGCCATCCTGGCCATCGCACTATCGCTGATCATTTCCTCGGCGATTCCAAGAAGCAGCCTTAGTGATTGGGTTGTAACAATTGGCGTCATTGGAGCCATTGCCTCTGTTCAACTTACACTGCTTGGTTTTCTCCCGCGTGTAGAGAACCAGGCGATTTCCAGTGTTATCGTAATTCTTGCCACCATTCTCTTGATCAAAGTCAGTGAATTGTTCGGTGAACGTCGTGTAATCGCGTCCATCAGAACAAAACTATTGTTGATCTCTCTGGCGCTAACTCTCATTCCATTGATTGTTCTGTCGATCATCAGTAACCGTTTCCTGCAGCAATCTATCCAAACGCGAACGAATGAATCGCTAAACGTAGCGGCTGAACAAACAAGGCTTACGATCGATAATTTCATAGAAAATAATCTTGAAACGCTTGAAATCGAGTCTTCCCTGGGTACGATCATCCGTTTTATTACGCTGCCTGAACTTGAACGGTTTAACTCTCGAGAAAAGCTTGAAGCTGTCTCGACACTTAAATCTTTTCAAGCAAAAGAAAAGGTGTTTGTTCCTTCCTACGCTATCCTGGACCGAAATGGACTAAACCTCTACGACACTGATGTCACAAAATCCGGTATTTATGAGGGGGCAACCAGCTACTTTAAGGCCGCGTCAGCATCTGAATCCAGTTATGCAAGCCAGGTAGAGTTCAAACCAAATTCAGAAGAAGGCTACATATACTTCATTGCTCCTATCAAGAACGAAAGTGATCGAATAATTGGGTACTTACGCGCTAGATATGATGCGCAGATCCTACAGGAACTCATAGATGCCAATACCAATCTTCTTGGAGAAAGTTCTTATCCCATACTCCTGGACGAGAATGGATTGCGCCTCGCTGATGGGTTTTCGCCTGAAGCAACCCATCGTTTGATTTCAACTCTTCCTCAGGAAAGATACGAAGAACTGATCAGGGAATCTCGTCTTCCAGACACGATTGCAATTAACGATGTAACAATTCCTCAAAATGATCTTTCTTTATCTATTGTCAATCTCGGAACAAACAGGTTTTACACAGCGAACATCGTCCAACAAGAGGAAACAATTCCCCACTCAGGTGTTATTTTATCTACACAGACACAACCATGGTCCGTCGTATATCTGCAAGACAGGTCAATCCTCACTGCGTCGGTTACGCAACAGAACCGCTTATCCACCACCATTGGCTTACTTGTCGCAGGTATCATCAGCCTTTTCGTTGTTCTGGCCGCTAGTCAATTTACAAAGCCTATCATTGAGTTAACCCAGGCTGCAGGTAAGGTTTCAGAAGGTGATCTATCGGTTCAGGCCAGGGTGACCACTGACGACGAAATTGGTACTCTTGGAAAATCATTCAACTCGATGACCCTTCAACTTAGGGACCTGGTTGAAACGCTTGAAAGCCGTGTCCGGGATCGTACACGACAGCTGGCCGAACAAAACGAGGCTTTGCAGTTGCGTTCACGCCAACTGCAAACCGTGGCGGATGTCGCCCGAAGTATTGTTTCTTCTCGCCAGGTGGATGCGCTGCTCAATCTGGTCACCAGGCTTGTCAGCGAAAGATTCGGTTTTTACCATTCTGGTATCTTCCTTCTGGATGAGGCAGGTGAGTATGCTGTATTGCGTGCTGCAAGCTCAACTGGTGGAAAGAGAATGCTCGATCGTGAACATAAACTCAGGGTCGGACAGGTTGGTATTGTTGGTTATGTAACCGGTGCTGGCGAGCCGCGTATCGCGACCGATGTTGGCGCTGACGCTGTGTTTTTCAATAACCCGGACCTTCCTGAAACAAGGTCAGAGATGGCACTGCCCCTCAAGTTAGGCGATCTCATCATTGGCGCCCTGGACGTGCAGTCGATTGAGCCAGACGCTTTTACGCAGGAAGATGTCGCCCTATTCACCACACTTGCAGACCAGATTTCAGTGGCCATTGAGAATGCGAATGCCTACGAAATTTCGCAACAAAACCTGGAAGAAATGAAAGAACTTGACCGGGTGAAAAGTCAATTCCTTGCAAACATGTCACACGAACTTCGCACCCCTCTCAACTCTGTCATTGGTTTTTCCCGCGTAATTCTCAAAGGAATTGACGGCCCAATCAATGAAACGCAAGCCCAGGATATCACTGCGATTTATAACTCAGGTATGCACCTGCTGAACATGATTAACGAGATCCTCGATATGTCCAAGATCGAAGCCGGGAAGATGGACCTCCAGGTGGAGGATATGAACATCGCGGATGCGATCAAGAGAGCGGTCGAGACCTCCTCTGGTCTGGTAAAAGATAAACCGATTGACCTTCTTACCCAAATTGAACCTGACCTCCCCATCATTAAGGCAGATGAAGTACGCATCGAACAGGTTCTCGCAAATCTGATCTCCAATGCTGTCAAATTCACCGAAAAGGGGACGATCACTATCGGTGCTGCGCTCAATACCACCATCCGGAATCGGGAAGAAATAATGGTCACCGTGACGGATACAGGCATTGGCATCGCCATGGAAGACCAATCGAAACTTTTCCAGCAATTCTCTCAAGTGGACGATTCTCCCACAAGGCGCACAGGCGGAACGGGTCTTGGTCTATCCATCTGTCGTTCACTCATCGAACTCCATGGGGGATCGATCGGCCTGCTTCATAGCGGTATCGGGGAAGGCAGTACCTTCTACTTCACATTACCCGCCACAACCGAGCAGGAAATCCCCAACGAGGAAACGCCAGCTGACGGCGCAAATGTGGTGCTGGCGATTGACGATGATCCCCAGGTGATCACGCTGTATGAGCGCTTCCTTGAACCATATGGGTACAAAGTCATCGCCCTGACGGATCCACGGCAGGCGGTTGAACGTGCGCGGGAATTAAAACCTTTTGCCATAACACTCGATGTAATGATGCCGGAAAAGGATGGGTGGCAGGTATTGAGTGAATTAAAAAACAATGAAGAAACCCGCAATATTCCGGTCATGATCTGTTCGATCCTTGAAGAAGAGGAAAAAGGCTTCAACCTTGGTGCGTCGGATTACCTGGTCAAACCATTTCTTCATGATGAATTGGTAAGTGCGATCAAACGGCTAAATAAAAATGGTGATGTTCACGACATACTCATCATTGATGATGATCCCCAATACTTGCATTTACTTCAAAAAATGATCGAAGACGAAGGCAATTACCTGCCTGTTCTCGCTGAAGGAGGTCTGGCAGCACTTAAACTTCTGGAAGACTTTACCCCCGATGTCATCCTGATGGATCTTGTACTGGAAGATGTAAACGGTTTTGAACTGCTCGATAAATTCAGGTCAGAACCCAGGATCCACCACGTACCGGTCATCCTGTTGACCAGTTCGGAACTTGAGTCAGACCAATTGTCTGAGCTGGGTGATTATCAAGGTCAGATTTTTGATAAATGGTCGGTTACGAAGGATGAGCTCTTGAATAATCTACACGAGACTCTCAGTCGATTTAAATCTGCCGCTTCAGAGATCTAAATGCCGAAGGCAACAATCGCCAGGTGTCTTGATTGCTTCCATCAGGACATCTATGATCTCAATTTACCGGCCTGTCCTGTCTGTGGATCATTTTGGCGTGAAGCCATCTATGACTATGAGAAATTGCGGTTCAGTTTAATAACTTCTCTTCAAAATAGACCTTTCAACCTTTGGAGGTACGTTGATCTGCTTCCAATTGATGAGCCTCCGGCATCACTTCAACTTGGTGAAGGCGGCACTCCCCTTTTGCACGCCGCCAACCTGGGGTCCATGCTCGGTTTCAAGAACATTTTTATAAAGGATGAACGCCAAAACCCAACATCATCCTTTAAAGATCGCCAGGCGGCTGTAGCCATCAGTGCCTACAAGGAGAAACACGTCCCTGAACTTGTCTGCGCTTCTACTGGGAATGTCGCAATTTCATACTCCGCTTACGCCGCCCGCGCGGGGATTCGATTATGGGCGTTCCTGACAAGCCTTGTGCCGCCTGAAAAGATGCGTGAGATCGCCAGTTACGGCACTCGCGTGATCAAAGTCACGGGAACATACGACCAAACCAAACTCCTGGCGGAACAGTTCGCTCTTGATCGCCACATCGCCCTCGACCTGGGTTCCAGAAGCATCGCTTGCATTGAAGCAATGAAGACCCTGGCATTTGAAATATGCGAACAATTGACATCTATGAATATTGAATGGTCTGGATTTGCACTTGCCCCTGAAATCCCCTGGAGATCACCAGATTGGTATTTCCAGTCCGTTAGCGGCGGCATGGGACCGTTAGGAGTGGCGAAAGGTTTTTCTGAACTCAAGAAGATGTCACTCATAAGTACTGTTCCGAAAATGGGCATCGTGCAAGTAACTGGCTGCGCCCCCATGGTCAACGCCTGGCGGGATCATACAGTGGAAGCCTCACCTGTTACATCCCCACAGACGATGATCGCCACCCTTGCTACCGGTGATCCCGGCAGAACTTATACTGAACTACGTAATCGCATTTTAGATGGACGCGGTGGTTCTTTTTGCAGCGTTACAGATGAAGAGGCCTACCGGGCGATGCACCTGTTGGCAAAAATGGAAGGCATTTCAGTGGAACCCGCAGCGGCAGTTGCTTTCGCAGGCTTATTCCAGGAGGTACGAAAAGGCACAATTCATCCTGATGAGGTAGTGGTAGTAAACTGTACCGGCCACACTTTGCCTATTGAAAACCACATACTTGGTACGGTTTCCGATCAACAGATTGATACGGGAGAAGTCGTCTCAGACCTCGGAAGTGAAGAAGGGCTCCTTGCAGCCTTAAATAACATCAGCCTGATGAGGTATCCAAAAATTGCCATCGTTGATGATGAACCAAATGTGAGGCGCTTGATCAGTCGCATCTTAAAATCTCAGGGTAATTACACTCTTTTCGAGGCAATCGATGGAAGGTCTGCGATAGAACTCATCACTCGCGAAAAACCTGACCTTGTCATTCTTGACCTGATGATGCCTGACCTTGATGGCTTTACTGTCATCAGCACTATCCACGCCCAAAGAGAGACCCGCGACATACCGATCATCGTCATGACCGCCAAAGATCTGACCAACCAGGAAAAAATCCGCTTGAAAGGACAGATCCATTCACTGATGCGGAAGGGAAACTTTGTCAGCGAAAAGTTATTGGCAGAAGTGAAATCGTTGATCAAATGAAAAGTGGACGTTTGCGTGACCAGGGACTCATATCAGCAGCGGCTTCAGCGGTTTTCCTGGGCTTATCACCAATTTTTGGGAAGCAAGCAATCCTTCTCGGGTTTACACCTTTCTCCGTTGTAGCCATCCGCACTTCTCTTGCACTTTTGCTCCTACTTGGTTTTCTGCTAATTTTCAATCGTAAGTTTTTCTACATTTATCCCATAGGTCTGGCTGGCTGCCTGATCGCCGGTTTCATCAATGGCATTGGTTCAATCTTTTACTACACCTCACTGGCTCGTATCGATGCCGGCATCGGTCAACTTATTTATTCATTTTACCCTCTCTTCATGATTTTCTGGCTTCTGCTCGACCGTGAATCTGTTAGGGCGATTACATTGATCAGATTGATCATAATGATTCCCGGAGTTTACTTGCTGCTTAATAGCTCAAATCAGCAGGTCGACTTTCTGGGTGCGTTTTTCATGCTGATCGCAGCGATCTTGTATGCGCTCCATCTTTTAATTAACCAACGTGTCTTATACGATGTTCCGGCACCAACTGTCACTTTTTACACACTGGCAGCCATGAGCATCACGGTGGTTAGCGCTTTCCTGATTGTAGATACATCACTGCCAGCAAAAGGGATATCCTGGTGGCCGCTACTCATACTTGCCTCAATTACTTTCCTTTCGAGGGTCACACTTTTCTTCGGGGTCAAGCATCTTGGTGGAATCCAGACTGCGCTGCTTGGACTTGGTGAGATATTGATCACTGTGGTTATCGCACAGATATATCTTGGTGAACGCTTGTCACCAGTCCAATGGATTGGCGCTGCTGTGATTCTGCTTAATTTATTGCTGGCCGTGTTCGAAAAATCATCCACCAATAAACAAACAGGAAAAGGATTTTTGCACTGGCTTCATCCCCCCTCTTTCTAGGGATCAACTTGTGTATGACCAATAACTCCTAAAACTATAATCTCGCATCCACATAGGTGCTTGATATTAAAAAAGACCTCGATCAAGAGGTCTTCATCACCAGGGTGGCTGATGGGGGTTGAACCCACAACCCTCGCATCCACAGTGCGATGCTCTGCCATTGAGCTACAGCCACCAAGAACCCTGAGATTTTATCACACCCTCTAACGCCCCGCAAGCAAGGCGTTAATGGTCTTCGCTGCCATCTCTTGGGAAACGGTCATCTGTGTATGTTCTTGCATGTCTTTTATCGTTGCGCATCCACTATTGATCTCATCCGGGCCAAGTACAACAACAAATCGTATCTCCATTCGATCGGCGAACTTGACTTGTTTTTGCAGCTTGCCAACCTCCGGGTAACAGATCACCTTTAAGTTCTCTTGTCGTAATTGATTGGCTAGTGCGACTGAAGCAAGCGCGGAGTTTTGATCAAACAATGTGACTAAAACACTATCTCTTAGCGGCTTCAAGTCAGGAATTCGTCCATACTTTTCCAGAAGGAGGGTGATCATCACATCTCCCATGGCAAAACCCACTCCTGCCAAAGGTGCTCCACCGACATCAGCCACCAGGTCATCATAATGACCACCACCAAGCACTGCGCGCCCATCCCCGCCAACATCCCAGGCCTCGAAGACGGTTCCAGTGTAGTAATCTAAACCTCTTATGATGCGTGCATCAAATTTCACATAATCAGCCACACCAAGCACTTTAAGAACATCAAAGATGCGCGTTAATTCCTGTGATTCTCTACACAGTTCTTTGTTATTTAGAATGTTGATCACTTCATTCAGCTGCTCTTCAGTGAGGCCAACTTCTCGACCGTACTCCATCCATTCTGAGTGAGTAAGTTTATCGATGCGGTCTATCAACTGGAATACTTGCTTCTTGATTTCTGAGTGAATACCAACCCTGGAAAGCTGTTCTTCCATGAATTTTCGATGATTGATCTTAATCGCGATCTGCCCGGGAGAAATACCAGCCCTTTTCAGAAAGCTGGCGCATATGGCTACCAGTTCCGCGTCAGCTTCAGCAGAATCAACCCCTATTAGGTCTATATTCCATTGGAAAAACTCCCTGGTGCGGCCTTTTTGCGGTTTTTCATATCGCCAGAAAGGTCCAAAAGACCACCATCGTAGAGGAAAAACAAGTCCATTTTGTTTTGCTGCGACCATGCGCGCCAACGACGGGGTCAATTCCGGTCTGAGAGTCACCAGGTCTCCGCTTCGATCTGGAAAAACGAATGCCTGTTCTTTCACCAGTTCTTCGCCGGATTTTGCGGCATAAAGGTCTATCTTCTCAATAAATGGCCCATCATATTCTTCATACCCAAAAGATTCAGATACTTCTGCTATCAGGCCGTATAACCAGCGTCTTACTGCCATCTGCTGTGGATAAAATTCCCGGGTTCCCCTTACACTTTGCACGATGTTTTTCATGATCTAATCCTTAAAAGGCCGATATAAAGCAATTTTAACACACGGAGTATATAATCGTTTACAGATATGTGACGTTTACCACTTGCTCTTTTGATTTGGTTTACGTTATCATATCCCAGGATTTCTAATCTAGTAAATAAGTGCAGGTAATAATGAACGTACGTGAATTGATTGATTTGATTGATGGTCATCTCTATAACGAATCCGCCGACCTCTCGCGCGAAGTATTGGGAGGCTGCGGGGCTGATCTGATGAGCGATGTACTTGCTTCAATCCAGCCGGAAGCCGTCCTTCTCACCGGGTTGTGCAATCCCCAGGTCATCCGTACATCAATGATGGCGGATGTGGCTGCCATCATCCTTGTCAGGGGTAAGACTCCACCACCCGAAACGATCGCGCTCGCGGAACAGGAAGGGATTGCGCTCATCTCTTCACCATTCGGGATGTTCGAGCTTTGCGGCAGGCTTTATGTCGCCGGATTGAAGAGCCTTGAACGCCCGGTGGATGGCAGTGATTGCGGCTGCGAATAAATGGTTAAATTATGAGTTCAAATTCGCTCTTTCATGGCAAGATTGTCTCTGATGCAGAAGCAGAGAATATCACCCGTGTTGAGGAACTCGCTTACGAACTCAAAGTCGGTGAGGTAATGTCCCCCGACCCGGCAACAGTTACTCCCGACACACCAATGAGCGAAGTGCTTGAGCTCTTCCGCCATAATCGTATCTCTGGTGCCCCTGTCGTTGATAATAACAACCTCGTCGGGTTGGTTAGCATTGAGGATCTGCTTCGTTGCCTGCAAAAATCAGACCTTGATACTGAAACACGCAGTTACATGAGCCAAAATGTCCTGACCATTAAAGACACCGATCCCGTTATCGAGGCTCTGAAATTGTTCGTTAGTTCCCACTACGGTCGCCTCCCCGTAGTAAACCTGGCCGGAAAATTATCCGGTATTCTCACCAAAGGGGATATCACCAGCGGAATTCTCAAGGCAATCCAACATGATTACCAGGAGGAAGAGGTACGCCGCTACCGAGCCAGTCATCTGTTTGAGGATATTGAATCTGACCGGTCAAGTCTCATCCTGAGGTACAACATTAAACAGGGTGATTTTACACATGGTGGTGCGGCTTCATCTGCCATAAAACGCGCACTGCTGCGCCTGGGTGCTGACCCGCAAATTGCCCGCCGCGTGGGTATTGCTGTTTACGAAGCCGAAATGAACCTGATCATCCACACGACCAACGGCGGTATCATCCGCGTTGAGATCGAACCCAAGCAGATATCGATCAATATTTCTGACGATGGTCCTGGTATCCAGGATGTTAACCTCGCGATGCGTCCCGGTTATTCAACTGCCACAGAGAAGGTCCGCGAACTGGGATTTGGCGCGGGAATGGGGTTGGTTAACATTCAAAGGTGCGTTGATTCGATGCGCCTTGAATCTGTTTATGACCGTGGAACAAACCTAAGGTTAAAAATCTTCCTGCCTGTGGATGAAGCCGTCGGAGAAGGCGCCAAAGAGACCAACAAGGAGACAAAATGAATTTACAACAGATCATTGAAGCACTAAATCTAAAATCGATCACCACACCACAAAATTTTAACGAAATCGAACCTTCTTGCGGCTACGCCTCTGATCTGCTGAGCTGCGTCATGGCTGGTGCTCCAAAAAAGTCCCTGTGGGTGACTTTACAGGCGCACGGGAACATCATCGCTGTCGCTACCCTCCTCGATCTCTCTGCTGTCATTATCACCGAAGGAGCACAACCCGATCAGTCCACAATCGACAAAGCACGTGAAGAAAATGTGATCCTCCTTGGCACAGAAGCGCCCACTTTCTATGTGATCGGCAAATTGTGGGAATTGGGGTTGCGTTGTGACGCGCGCAAACCCGATCGACCAGCATAATGTCCATCCGCCAGTTTCGGGCTGATCTGCACGTTCACACCGTTCTATCTCCGTGCGCTGAAGTGGAGATGATCCCGCCACTGATTGTCGAGTCCGCACTTGAGATGGGGATAAACCTTATCGCCATCACTGACCACAATGCAACAGCGAACATACGCTCTGTGCAAAAAGCCGCCTTCTCTACTCCCCTGATCGTTTTACCCGGCATGGAACTGCAAACAAAGGAAGACGTACACTCAATTTGCCTGTTTGACCTCGTGGACCAGGCAGAAGAATTGCAGAGGCTCGTTGAATCTACTCTCCCGAATATCAAGAATAACGATGACTCATTTGGCGCTCAATTCGTTGTTGATGAAAGTGGGGAATATATTCGGAACGAAGAGAGGCTTTTGATCACTTCTTCGTCCCTATCTCTGAATGAAGCTTTCTCTATTGTGTCTAACCTGGGAGGCCTTTTCATCCCTGCTCATGTTAACCGGAAAACTTTCGGGTTGATCGAAAGTCTTGGTTTTCTCCCGCCAGATATTCCATTTGAAGCTGTGGAGATTTCTCGTCACATTACTCCGCAGCAGGCACGTGATGAGATCCCGAGCATCTCTCGCGTGCCCATCATCCAAAATGGTGATGTACATCGACTGAATGAATTTCTCGGGTCGCTGTACTTGCAAATGGAGAAACCAACCATCGCCGAAATCAAAATGGCATTGCAGGTTAAATCCGGAAGAAGTTACAAAATCACTCCCTCGAATGGTGAATTGTAAAGTAAAATTACTCAAATTCCTTATTAATGATCGTATTCGGACAACTTACATCTGGAATGATGACATTCGTAAATTGTGAATAACACTGTGTACAGGTAAACTTTCACAGTAGGCAGTAGCAGGCGCGTCAAAACAAAAACCTTATGGAGAAATGAATGCAATCCTCTCTCATCAACAAAACATACGAGAAAAATGAACCGCTGGGGGATGAAGCGAAAAAGGCTGTGATCGATACAATAATTGATCAATACAAAGACGTCCCCGGCGCAACGATGGTGGTATTGAATGAGCTTCAGTCAGCGATCGGATTTATCAGTGAACCGATGCAGCAGTACGTCGCCTCCCGTTTGCACGTGCCATATTCTCGCGTGCATGGTGTTGTTTCTTTTTACTCCTTTTTCACTACCACCCCACGGGGCAAGCATACAGTGAAGTTCTGCATGGGAACCGCCTGTTACGTTGGAGGTACCCCTATGTTGATCGAAAAAACCAAGCAGTTATTGGGAGTTGAGCCCGGACAGACAACCGCCGATGGCAACATTACATTTGAGGTCTGCCGCTGCGTTGGCGCCTGTTCACAAGCACCTGTTATCGTTGTGGATGAAGATGTAATTGGGCGCGTGAGACCAAATAAACTCCCGCAGATCATGAAACCCATCATGGATGATAAAGAGTAATCCTTGAGAGAACTCTCTCTGCACTTGCTTGACATCGCGGAAAACAGCATTTCAGCTGGTGCAAAACGCATCAAAATTAGCGTGATGGAAGATAGCAATACTGATCTTTTACAAATGACTGTGGAAGATAACGGAAAGGGAATGACCCCGGAAATGGTCGCGCAGGTGACTGACCCGTTCATCACCAGCCGCACCACCAGGAAGGTCGGACTTGGCATCCCGCTTTTGAAAGCGGCAGCTGAAGCCTGCAACGGCTCGCTGATTGTAAATTCAGAACTTGGTGCAGGCACAACCTTGTCTGTGAATTTTCAGCGTAGCCACATCGACCGCATGCCGATAGGTGACCTGGTGACCACCATCCTCAATTTGATCGTATCGAATCCGCTCATTCATTGGGTATTTGAATACCGGTTCAATGAGAAGCAAGCGATCTTTGATGATCAACTGGTCAAACAGGAACTTGGTGACATTCCCATGACTGAACCTGATGTGCTGACTTGCATCAGGAGCATGATCGAAGAAACAATAACAGGAATTAATCCAGCTTTTTCACAAGATACCGTCTTGATAATAAACTAAGTAAATTAGGAGACATAATATGCCAACCATCAAAAGCCTTGAAGATTTGAAAAAAGCCAGGGAAGAAGCGCTCAAGAAGCGTGAGCTAAAAGCCACTTCCGGTGCTGTACAGGTCATTGTCGGCATGGGCACTTGCGGTATCGCTGCAGGTGCACGCGACGCCATGAAAGCCATTCTTGATACGATCGAAAAAGACGCCATCAGTGGTGTCATTGTCACCCAGACCGGTTGCATTGGTCTTTGTGAGAAGGAACCTATCGTCCAGGTGGTCGTTGGAGAACAGCCGAAGGTCACTTATGGCAAGGTTACATCAGAGGTTGCCCGCCGGATTATGAAAGAGCACGTTGGTGAAGGTAAAATCGTTGACAGCAACATGATCAATCTCCAATAGGATAAAGACATAAAGGTATATTTATGAAGTTCTTTCGCTCTCATGTTTTAGTATGTGTCGATCCGGATTGCCTGAAGAAAGGCGCTCACGAAGTAATGGATGCCCTGCAGGATGAACTTGTGGCACAGGGTCTGATCGAAGAAGTACAGGTTCTTGAAACCTCACGTATTGGTGGGTGTGACCAGGGACCTGAAATAATGGTATATCCGGAAGGGGTTCACTATTCCAACCTGACCCCTGATGATATGGCTTTTTTGGTCGAGGAGCATTTTCTCAAAGGACGTGTGGCGCAAAAGTTTGTCACTGAAGAGAAGGTTTTCACAGATGAGGAACTAAGCGCACCGACCTCAAAGGAAATACGTGTGGTTTTGCGCAATTGCGGCAAGATCGACCCGGAAAATATTGAGGATTACATCGCTGAAGATGGCTACCAGGCGCTCGGCAAAGTCATTTCAGAAGGTACCCCCGAAAAGGTCATCGATGAGGTCTTAAAGTCCGGGCTCAGAGGACGCGGCGGGGCTGGCTTCCCAACAGGGAAGAAATGGCAGTTCGCTCGTGCCAGCCAGGGTTCCCCAAAATACGTCATCTGTAACGCAGATGAAGGTGACCCTGGTGCCTTTATGAACCGTCGTGTGATCGAAGGTGATCCTCATGCTGTGATCGAAGGCATGATCATTGCTGCCTATGCCATTGGTGCCAGCCAGGGTTATGTTTACTGCCGCGCGGAATACCCGATTGCGGTCAAAACATTGCGTATTGCCATTGAACAAGCCCGCAATCTTGGACTTCTCGGGAATAACATCCTCGGCAGCGATTTCAGCTTTGATCTTGAAGTCCGCATGGGTGCCGGCGCGTTTGTTTGCGGTGAAGAGACCGCCTTGATGGCATCCATCGAAGGACATCGCGGTGAACCCAGGCCCCGGCCTCCCTTCCCCGCCGTACGCGGTCTTTTTGGTAAGCCAACAAATATTAACAATGTTGAAACTTATGCCAACATCCCCCAGATCATTTTCCGCGGCGCTGACTGGTATGCCAGCATGGGAACTGAAAAATCCAAAGGCACAAAGACCTTCGCTCTGGCGGGTGATGTAAAACACACCGGCCTGATCGAGATTCCCTTTGGCCTTACCCTGCGCGAAATCGTGTTCGATGTTGGCGGTGGCATCAAGGATGATAAAAAATTCAAGGCCATCCAAACAGGCGGTCCTATGGGCGGTTGTTTGCCTGAAGCCTACCTTGATCTTCCTGTTGACTACGAAGCGCTCACCCAGGCTGGTTCAATGATGGGTTCTGGCGGTCTGGTTATCATGGATGAAGAAACCTGCATGGTCGACATTGCCAGGTTCTTTATGGATTTCACCCAGGACGAATCCTGTGGGAAGTGCACTCCCTGCCGTGTGGGTACCCGGCGCATTCTTGAGATCCTTGAGCGCATCTGCGACGGCAAAGGTGAACTCGAAGACCTGGACAGATTGGAGACTCTCTGTGAACAGATTAAACAGGATTCTCTTTGCGGGCTTGGACAGGGCGCGCCTACCCCTGTGGTAAGCACACTCAAGCATTTCCGCGACGAATACCTTGCGCACATTGTTGAAAAACGCTGCCCGGCGAAAGTCTGTAAACCACTGATCCGTTATGAGATCATCGATGGAATCTGTACCGGTTGTACGGTTTGCGCCCGTAACTGCCCAGTGAACGCCATTACCGGTGAACGCAGAACCACCCATGTCATCGATCCTGAAATATGTATCCGTTGTGGAATTTGCATGCAGGTGTGTAACTTCAACGCGATTGAAATCAAATGAATCTTCACTGAATCTACTTCGATTACCAGGAGGATGTAAATGGCAGGAAACGAAAAGGATGACAATCTCGTAAAAAAAGCTGTTCAGGCCGCCGTGGATCGCTTTGGAGCGAGCCAGGATGAACTGATTCCTATTATGAACGATGTTAACCGGGAAGTTGGTTATCTGCCCAGTGAAGCGCTTGATGAAATCAGCCGGCAGCTGCGAGTTCCTCGCAGTCGCCTTTTCTCAGTCGCCAGTTTTTACCGCATGCTATCAACCAAACCTAGAGGAAAGCACGTGATCCAGTTCTGTGAGAGCGCCCCCTGCCACGTAGCGGGAGGTCGCGAAGTTTGGCAGGCGATAAAAGATCATCTCAATGTTGACGAAGACGAGACCACATCTGATGGCAAGTGGACATTAATTACTACCAGCTGCCTTGGTCTTTGTTCAGTCGGTCCAGTTATGGTGGTGGACGATGATATCTACGGCAACGTGGATCCCGCCCAGGTTCCAGCAATACTTGAAACGTACCGCTGATAAAGGAGAGATGCATGAAAGCTTACAGATCAATGGTCCTGGTTTCTAGCGATCCCGCGAGTATTGAAAAGGGAGCCAACGAGGTATATCAGGCGTTGCAATCCGAGATCAGCGCGTTTGGATTGGAAAATGAAATCTCCCTGACGATGGTCGGTGATGTTGGTCGCCACGACGCAGTCCCGCTTGTGATCGTTTATCCTGAGGCGGTCATATATGGGCCTGTGAATAAGGCGGATGTTCATCACCTTGTTGAGGAGCACCTCTACAAAGGGCGTATTGCTTCTGACCTTCAGGCTCCAGTTAAAGAACTTACCGGAAAGATCGCCTGGTTAAGCACCCGCCAGGGAACACTACCGGCGGAACAACGCATCGTCCTGGAACGGGCGGGCATCATAGACCCTGAATCGATCGATGATTACATCATCCATGATGGTTACCAGGCACTGGCCAAAGCCCTCACTGAGATGACACCAGAAGAAATCTTTACGACACTTGAAAAGGCCGGGCTACGCGGCAGAGGCGGCGCGGGTTTTCCCACTGGAACAAAGTGGCGTTTCGTTTCAAAAGCTCGATCTTCAAAAAAGTATGTCATTTGCAACGCGGATGAAAGTGAACCGGGTACTTTCAAAGACCGACTGATTCTTGAAGGTGATCCCCACTCGATCATCGAAGCGCTGGCAATCGCAGCCTATGCCGTAGGTGCTGATGAAGGTTACCTGTACATCCGCGGTGAATATACGATCGCCCAGGAACGAGTGAAAAAAGCCATTTCACAGGCGAAAGAAATGGGTTTCCTTGGTGAAAACATCTTCGGCACCGATTTTAATTTCGAACTTCATGTTCACAGCGGCGCAGGCGCATACATCTGCGGTGAAGAAACCGCACTAATCGAGTCCATTGAAGGCAAACGCGGTGAACCTCGTGCCCGCCCGCCTTATCCCACGACTAACGGTCTCTGGGGGAAACCTACATTGGTCAACAATGTGGAAACACTCGCCAATGTTGCACCAATTTTAAAAAACGGCGCTGAATGGTACCGCAGTTTCGGCCCGGCCAGCAGCCCTGGCACCAAGGTTTATACGATCCTGGGTAATGTCACCGAAACTGGCGTGATCGAAGTTCCGATGGGAATTACCTTACGCGAAGTGATCGCCATTTATGCGAAAGGCATGAAGAATGGAAGACCCTTCAAACTGGCGCAGACTGGCGGTTCCTCCGGATCCATTATCCCGGCAGTGCTGCAGGATACCCCAATGGATTTTGATTCCTTCGCAAAAGCCGGTGTGGCGCTGGGTTCAGGTGCGTTGTTGATTTGTGATGAGGATACTTGCGTGGTTGACCTGGCAAAAGTACTTCTCAACTTTTTCCGCAAAGAATCCTGCGGTAAATGCAGTCCATGCCGCATCGGTAACCAGCGCGCACACGAAATCCTCACCAGAATTGCTCATGGCAAAGGTGAAATGAAAGACCTGGATGAGCTCCTGAAATTGAGTGACGATCTCAACCAGTTATCCAATTGCGGGTTAGGTCAAACGGCTGGTGCGCCCATTCGTGATATTCTGACTCATTTCCGCGCTGAAGTTGAAGCTCACATTCGCTTGAAGGTTTGCCCTTCTGGCGTTTGTGATGTGAACCCAAAAGCAGTGTAATACCAAAAAACACATTCTAATAAAAAGAGGTAACCATAAAATGTCCGCAGATATCAGTTTTGAAGCTCTACCACCAGCAGAAATTGCGTCAAAGGCTGAAGCGATTGGAGTCAAAAAGGCAGGTCTACCGTTCTGGAATATGTTCTTCCTGGCTATTCTGGCAGGCGCATTCATTGGTTTAGGCGCTATTTTTGCCACAACTGCAAGTGCCGGCTCAATTGCTGTTAAGGATGCAGCCGGAGTCGCGGCTTTCGGCACCGGATTACCATATGGAGTTATCCGCCTGCTTACCGGTCTAACATTCACTCTCGGCCTCATTCTGGTTGTTGTAGCCGGTGCTGAATTATTCACGGGTAACAATCTCATCATTATGGCCTTCATCGAAGGAAAGGTCAGCCTGGGTTTACTCTTGCGCAACTGGGCAATTGTTTACTTTGGCAACCTTGTTGGTTCAATAGCGACCGCGCTCATCATGTTTGTGTCGAAGCAGTACACCTTCGGCGGTGGTTCCATAGGTTTGAACGTTTTAAATATCGGAGAAGCCAAAACAGGGCTTGGTTTTCTACAGGCGATTGCGCTGGGGATTATGTGCAACGCTCTTGTCTGCCTGGCAGTATGGATGTGCTTCTCAGCGCGCACGGTCACTGATAAGATTCTGGCGATCATTCCCCCAATCGCGGGTTTTGTAGCCGCCGGCTTTGAACACAGCGTTGCGAATATGTACTTCATTCCCATTGCCCTTTTTGTGAAGAATTGGGGTGATCCAAAATTCTTTGAAACGATTGGTAAAACCGCTGAGAACTTCCCCCATCTTACCTGGGGTAACTTCTTCATCGCTAACCTGCTCCCTGTTACTATCGGGAATATCATCGGTGGAGCAGTAATGGTTGGAGTCGTTTATTGGGCTGTATACCTGCGCGGCAAAAAAGCCGCCAAATAACCAGGAGGTAGAAAACAAATGCCTGTAATCACAATCAATAACCAGCAAATTGAAATCGCTCCAGGAAAGACCATTCTTGAAGCCGCTCAGGAAGCCGGAATCACCATTCCAACGCTTTGTTACCACAAAGACTTGTCTCCATACGGCGGTTGTCGTCTTTGCCTGGTTGAAATTGAAGGCGTCCGTTTGCCAACCACCTCATGCACCTATCCGGTTTCCGATGGTATGGTCGTCCACACCGAAACTCCGAAGATCATTGAGGCCCGGCGAACGATTTTGAAGTTGCTCCTATCGACATATTTCGATCGCGGCGACAATGCCGCTGACGGTCACAAAAATGAATTGATCGATTGGGCAAATTTCTACGGCATTGACGTGGCAGAATTTGCTGCCAGTGAACCTCGATACGCGATCGATTCTGATCCAAATCCGTTCGTATATGTGGACATGAATAAGTGCATTCTCTGCGGCCGCTGCGTGCGTGCTTGCGCTGAGGTCCAGGGACGCTTTGTTTGGGGATTGTCGGAACGCGGTTACGATTCCCGGGTAGTGGCGGGTTTAGACCAGCCCATGCTGGAAGCTCGCTGTGAATCCTGTGGTGCCTGTGTTGCCTACTGTCCTACCGGCGCGTTGGACAACAAAATGTCCATTGGATTGGGCGCACCGGATAATGTCGTAAGCACCACTTGCACGTACTGCGGTGTTGGCTGCACGGTCGATCTGAATGTAAAAGACAACAAGATCATCCGCGTCACATCAAACGAAGATGCTGCCGTCAACGGTATGCGCCTGTGTGTAAAAGGTCGCTATGGATATGACTTTGTGCACCATCCTGACCGGCTCACTAAGCCACTTGTACGTGAATACCTATTAAAGGGCTCGAATCGTCCTTCCGGTTCAGAACGGGGTAACTGGGTTGAAGTAGATTGGGACACTGCGCTCAATATTACGGCTAAAAAACTCAGTGGCTTGAGAGACACTTTTGGGCCAGATAGTATTGGTGTACTCACATCAGCTAAATGTACAAATGAAGAAAACTATGTAATGCAAAAATTCGCGCGGCAGGTGATAGGGACAAACAACATCGATCACTGCGCCCGTCTTTGACACTCCAGCACCGTCGCCGGTCTGGCGACTTCGTTCGGCTCTGGAGCAATGACCAACTCGATGAAGGATATTTATACTACATCAGAATCCATCCTGGTTATTGGCTCAAATACTACAGAACAGCATCCTGTTTTTGGTACTCGTATACGCCAGGCAGTTTTACGCCGCGGGGTTAAACTTATCGTTGCTGATCCGCGGAAAATTGACCTTGTAGATTTTGCCACACTGCATTTGCGTTTGAAACCCGGCTCAGATATCGCCCTGCTAAACGGATTGATGTATATAATCCTTGAAAAAGGGTACGAAGACAAAGAATTCATCGCCAATCGTACGGAGAGCTTTGATGAATTCAAATTAAATGTAATGCAATACACGCCAGAAATCACTTCTGAGATCACTGGCATCCCAACAGACCAGCTTTATGAAGCAGCTGAAATACTGGGTAAGAGTAAACCCACGGCTGTATTCTGGGCAATGGGTATTACCCAGCACATTGTCGGCGTGCAAAACGTACGCGCTTGTGCAAACCTGCAAATGCTACTCGGTAACCTTGGCATCCCCGGAGGCGGTGTCAATCCCCTGCGCGGTCAGAACAACGTTCAAGGCGCATGTGACATGGGCGGATTGCCAAATGTCTATCCTGCATACCAGCAGGTAGTAAATGATGAAGTTCGCGTGAAATTTGAAACTGCGTGGGGTACACCTTTATCACCCACACTGGGCAAGACAGTAACTGAGATGATACCTTCAATTCCTGAAGGCAAGATCAAAGCCCTGTACATCCTTGGTGAAAACCCGGTGATGTCAGACCCTGATTCCAATCACATAAGGCACTGTCTGGAACAGTTAGACTTCATGGTATTACAGGAGATCTTCCCCTCCGAAACCTCGTTCTTCGCTGATGTTATGTTACCTGGCGTGACCTTTGCAGAAAAAGACGGTACTTTTACCAACACTGAACGCCGCGTGCAAATGGTAAGACAGGCAATTCCAGCCATCGGTGATGCACGCATGGATTGGGAGATTACATCAGAAATCGCAAACCGCGTTCTTGAACTTGGTAGCAGAAAAATTGACCAGAATGCCCCACACGGTGGTTGGAAGTACACCTCCCCGGAGCAGATCATGTCTGAGGTCTCTTCGTTAGCACCGAGCTACGCTGGTGTAACTTATGAACGTCTAAACAACGGAGAACAGCTTCAATGGCCCATTAAAGGCCAGGACCACGCCGGAACCCCCATCCTGCACGTTGGCCAATTCACTCGAGGCAAAGGCTTGTTCGCAGTCACTGAACACATACCCCCGTTTGAACTTCCTAATAAGGAATACCCGGTATTGCTCAGCACCGGCCGTGTCTTGTACCACTGGCACGGTGGTGAGATGACACGCCGTGCGAAAGGACTGATGGAAGTTTACGGAGAGTCGCTGATCGAAGTTAACCCGGAAGATGCTCAGAAGCTTGGAATTAACGGCAACCGCAGGGTGCGCGTCACCTCAAGGCGTGGCAGCATAGAAGCTGAAGCATGGGTAACCGATCGTGTTCCATCGGGCATGGTGTATGCTAACTTCCACTTCCCTGAAGTGCCAGCCAATGAACTGACTGTTGCTGCACTTGATCCGATCGCGAAAATCCCAGAATACAAGGTTTGCGCGGTCAAGGTGGAATTGGCCTGAAATAAAGAACTCTTTAGACAACGCACAGTAGATTGGCGGCGGCAAAGATCCTGATGGAATTTGCCGCCGCATTAATTACAGGTTAATTGCCGCTCGTTCTTTTCGCCCATAAAATAAATGGACAGAGAAAAATGACTTCGTTATTCACATTCTGCTCTTTGACCCAATCGCTCAAGTGTGGTTAAATAACCCGCATGAATGACAGCCACACTCCCCATCTTTGTAAGCAATTTACTCGTGAAAACATCGATGTTGTTGAATCAAATGTAGCCTTTGAATCCCCCGTGGCATTGACGGTTAATGGCCAGGTTCTGGTCACCTTTCACTGCACACCGGTGGAATTTCAAGCTCTTGCTGCAGGTTTTTTGTTCAATGAAGGTTTTATCAAATCAATATCGGAAATAGAAAATATCCATGTATGCAGCCAAAAAGACAACATCGATGTATGGTTGAATCACGCCATTGAAAAACCGGCATCATGGCATCGCACATCAGGTTGCGGTGGCGGCACAAGCTCTGTTGAATTTGAAGAGGACCAGATTGACCCAATTCAACAACAAGTTTCAATAACACCCGGGCAAATATATGGATTAATGGATCAATTCATGACCGAACAACCCGCTCATTCTGAATACGGGGGAGTGCACACCTCCGCTCTGGCGGATGGCGAGACCCAATTGTTTCAGATCATTGATATTGGACGTCATAACACCATCGATAAGATTGCCGGACGGATATTACTGGACCAACTAGAAATTACAACGCCCATACTGATCACCTCGGGGCGGATCAGTTCGGATATGGTACAAAAAGCAGCTCGTATGCGCGTACCATTCCTGGTCTCCATGCGCTCCGCTAGTGAACTCGGGATAACCCTGGCAGAACGTTATGGCATCACACTGATTTCAGGGGCCAGGCGCGGCAGATTTTTCCTCTTCACCCATTCACAACGAATTACTCCTGCATAAGGTCAAGAAAAGTATACAAAATTTTCAAGGTTGCCTATCATATCTCTGCAACAGACAGGGTGCTAGGCTGAAAAACCAGGATCTGATAAAAAGGTCTGTTCTGCGAAAGATAGGTCTTCCGGCGTATTGACATTGAAGAAAGCCAATCCTTTTGGATCGAAGCGCTCAATTACTTGTTGTTCAACGGTCACTACCCTCACTGCCTCAAACCATGAAATAATGCGCCGTTTATTCGCATATATGGCACTTTCGATTGCCGGTAAACAACTTGACTTTCGGTAGATCGCGTGAAATGGTTCAAACCCTTTTTCAGAAACAGGAATCACCACATCGACGTCCGGTGAGATCAGTGTTTTCATATATTCAATCAATCCAATACTGATAAATGGCATATCGGTGGCGACGACTACCACCAGGTCATTGCTGGCTGCCTTTATACCGGAATGGAGTCCCGCAAGAGCTCCGACATTTAGGAATTCATCACGAACAATGACCGCGTTGATGCCTGCAAACTTCGTTGGATCATTGCTGGTGATGATAAGTTCGTTACCCAACGGTGCGACTTTATCACTGACAAGCTGGATCATCTGTCTGCCGTGCAAAGTTAACAGGCTCTTGTCTTCACCCATACGTGACGATTTCCCGCCTGCCTGGATCACAACTGTGTACATAAGCATTATTATATCGATGATTATGATTGTTTTCCCAATTTGATCTTCTCAATGTGAAAATGCCACTACTTCAGTTTTTCCAAGGTATAAGCAAAGATTAATGATTCACGCAGGTATGAACATCACGTCTCCGGTTGTGACAGTAAACGATGAACCACATTACTTATCACACTTAGCACAATGCCTAACAAATGCTATGCTATTAGGGCACAACGGAAACCATCATGGATGTCAACATCGATATCACCTCAATCATAAAATCAATCCCGCTATTCTTTGATCTATCTCAATCCCAGGTAGAGAATATTGCCAGGCTTTCTGATGTTATCGAGATCGATCCAGGAGATCAACCCATAGAAGAGGGTAAATCGCTGGATTTTCTATACATCCTTTTGGAAGGCGAAGCGAAGGTCACTGCATTCATTCCCACTATGGGTATGGTAGAAACAAGCACTTTAGGTCCACTTGACATCCTCGGTTGGTCGGCGATGACGCCGATTGTGCGTCAGCGTACCGGTACAGTGACTGCGGCGACTCACTGCTGGTTGTTGAGAATTGACAGCAGACTTCTCGGCCAGCTTTGTGAAAATGACCATCATATCGGTTTTGTCCTATACCGTCGTATTGCCAACGTCGTTGCGCGGAGTTTTCTGACTACCCGCTTACAATTGATGAATCTGATCGCAGATCGCAAATAATTCTCAATCTGATAAAAATCACATCCAAACAACCCGCAGGCAGATTTTGCCCAAATTCATGCACGTTGCCGTTATAATTCCTGAAGTATGCATGAGCTAACGGTCACTGAGAGCATTCTGGAAATTGCCAGCAAACACGCTCAACAAGCCGGTGCTGCCAGGGTTACCGCCATCAACCTGGTGATCGGGCAGCTCTCAAGCATCGTTGACGATTCTGTCCAATTTTACTGGGACATGATCAGTGAGAACTCCATCTGTTCTGGTTCAGTGCTCAACTTCAAGAGGATCCCTGCCACATTTCAATGCCTTGATTGTGACCACCAATATCAACTTGAAGCGATCCTCTCACCCTGCCCGGAATGCGGGAGTCTGCGTAATGAGATCATCGCAGGTGAAGAATTTTACGTGGATAGCATCGAAATCGAAAAATAAGGATCAAGCATGAGCGCAATTCGCGTACCTGTTGTTGAAAAGATTTTCAGCGCTAATGATCGGATGGCTTCGCTCAACCGCGAAAAGTTGCGAAAAAACAAGGTCTATTCAATTAACCTGATGGCTTCGCCCGGAGCCGGAAAGACCAGTTTTATCATTGAGACCATCAAACGCCTCAGGACTGATTATAAAATTGGCGTCATTGAAGGTGATACCGCCCCCGTGACGATTGACGCTGATAAGATCATCGCTTCCGGTATGCCAGCGGTGCAGATCAATACCGGCGGTGACTGCCATCTTGAGGCTTCGATGATCAGTGACGGTCTTGCTGAACTACCGCTTGCCGATATCGATGTGCTGATCATCGAAAATGTGGGGAACCTGATTTGCCCGGCAGCCTGGGACCTGGGTACTGACTTGAATGTCCTTGTCGCCAGCGTACCTGAAGGAGATGATAAACCCTACAAGTATCCCAATATTTACCGTGGATTGGGCATCCTGGTGATTAACAAGATCGATCTTCAACAATACGTCGATTTTGACATGGACTACTTCCGCAGCGGAGTTGAGATTTTAAATCCCGGTCTCGTGACTTTTCCAGTTTCGTGCAAGACGGGTGAAGGATTTGAGTCATGGATCGAGTGGCTGAAAGAAAGGGTTGAAGCTGTTAAAACTGCCTGATGCCTGAAAAAATAGAAACTATCAGAATTCACGTAAGTGGAATCGTTCAAGGGGTCGGGTTTCGTCCCTTTGTGTACAACCTTGCGACTAACCTTTCGATTACTGGATGGGTCAGGAACACATCAAGTGGCGTTGAAATCATCGCTTCGGGTGCACGAGCCAATTTGGATATCTTCACTAACACTTTGAATGACAATCCCCCGGTTCTTGCACGGGTGGATCAAATGCAGGTGTCCCCAATTGATTCCGAGCGCTTCACAAGCTTTGAAATACGTGAAAGCTGCACCAACCCCGGTGATTTCATGCCAATTTCACCGGATATGAGCATTTGTCCGGATTGCCGCAGGGAGTTATTTGACCCCTCCAATCGCCGTTACCGTTATCCATTTATAAACTGCACCAATTGTGGTCCTCGTTTCACGATCATCCGTGAGATTCCTTACGACCGGCCGCTTACCACCATGGCTGGCTTCACCATGTGCCCGGATTGCGAAAAAGAATACGTAACGCCATCTAACCGTAGGTATCATGCCCAGCCCACGGCCTGCGGGGTTTGCGGTCCTCAGGTTTCCTGCTTCGAACCTGCAAAACCGGTAACTCATGCTGATGAAGCCATCAGAGCCGCCAGGAACCTGATCCGTGACGGAAAGATCCTTGCGATCAAAGGACTAGGAGGTTACCACCTGGCATGTGATGCCAGTAACTTCAAATCGGTGCATCGTTTGCATGAACTGAAATTACGCAGCGATAAACCCTTTGCGCTTATGTGCTTTGACCTTGATACTATGCGGCATTACGTACAAATATCAGAGGCTGAAGCCTTATTACTGGAATCCCCTCAACATCCGATCGTGCTGCTCAATAAAAAACCTGCTGTCCATTCACTTGACCACACAGCGCCGTTACAAAACCACCTTGGTTTCATGTTACCCTACACGCCACTGCACCTGCTTCTGCTTGAGCCTGGAAAGGAATACCCAGAAGCGCTGGTGATGACCAGCGGCAATATTAGCGAAGAACCTATCGCGTACATGGACGATGACGCTTTTACAAGGCTAAAGCCCCTGGCAGACGCTTTCCTCGTTCACGACCGCCCGATTCACATGCGCGTGGATGACTCAGTAGCGCGGGTTTTTGAAAACCA
>CAYMGO010000021.1:0-2814 GCA_964390015.1 uncultured Anaerolinea sp.
AAAGGCACACACAAGCGCTCCCGCCAGGGTGAAAACTCCCATGTAAATAAAGGCATCAGACCAGAGCTTCTCAGGGAAGAGCCTGATCAGCGTATCGTTGGTAAAGAATAACCAGGTGTCGCCTTCGAAAAAGATGGCGTGAAAACCCGCGAAAAGTTGGTCGAAGTTGATGAATACACCCGCGATGATCAGCAGGATCAACCCGATCGTTAGCCAGCCGCCAGAAGAAATCGCCTTCCAGAATTGCTTGATCATTCCAGTCTTCCAGAAAAGCAACCCCATTATCAACAAGAACGCGATCACCCCGTACCATGCCTTCAACGCCGCTTTGACCAGGAGCCGCACATCCAGCATGTGGCTGAGCTCCCGTTCGTTGTATAAGGAGGAACCGTTATCGAATTTCAAAGTACCAAGGTAATCATCACTCTGGTTGCTGGTAAGGTATTGCAGTGATAACTTGCCCCACTTGAGGCGGTCTGCGGTGGTGAAACCGAAGTCGTCAGCGGGAAATTCAGGGAGCGCGTATTCGTAATCAAGGAAAAACGGGTTGATCAGAATGCGAATCGACCCCATGAGCAGGAAAAATGGTACGGTGATTGAAATTAAGACAGTAAGTATTTTTACCAGTATTTTCATTCAAGATCCTCGGTTCCACCTGTAAGCAAGAAATTCAGTACGATTGAATTTGTGATCTGCTCGACCGGGGCAAGGTCATCCGTGAAGACCAGCCCCTGACCTTGTGGTAGGGGCTGCAGTCCCGCGTAAGTGACCGCGAGCACATCCAGCAGCAGGCGCGGGGTATCCGGATTTTCCATCAGCTGCACATAGTTGGCCAGGTAGTTATCCAGGCTGGTTTCCTGCGCGGTGGCAAACAGGAGTGTGTTGAAAGAATCCGACAGGTCGGAAATGTAAATGGTCGGGAAGACTTCGAGAACAGTGGCAGAAAGAGCGTCAACCAGTCGCCTATCCGTTGGTCCGCGGCCGATGTTAATGACCATCACGCCGTCATCAGTGAGGTGCGCGCGTACCGACTGAAAGAATTCCAGGGTGGTCATGTGCCATGGGATGTAAGGCGGGCGGTAGGCATCGATGCTGATGATCTGGTATTTTTCCCTGCTTTTCTCCAGCGCCCAACGACCATCCTGGACGATGATGTTCAGGTTTGGATCTTCCATGTCAAAATAGCGCAACCCCACATCGACGATGAGCGGATCTATTTCAACGCCATCGATGTGAACATCGGGAAAAACCTTGAACAATTCACGGCTGGTTGTCCCGCCCGCCAATCCGATGATGGCTGCGTTGGTGATCGAGGAGGGTTCCACCGGCGCGGGGTTGAAAAATGGCGCGCTGATCACCTGTTCCCAGGGTCCGTTGAAGTTGAGGATCGTCGGGTGGTAGATGGAGTGTACTCCCTGCCCTTCGTTCAGGCGCAAGTAGCGAAACCCGTCTTCTTCCAGCACCTGGATGTAGTTGTAGGCAGATTCGCCTTCATAGATCAGCCCGCTGGTGGTTTTATCGGCTCCGGGAGTGCCCCAAATGAAGAGAGCGACTAATACCAAAGGCATCCATGCGAAGAGAAGCAGCTGCTTCCATCTGCCAGCGAGGAAAATTCCGATGAGAGAGAAGACCATTAATATGGCACTGATAACCAAAAATGTGCGGTAAGTACCGATGAGTGGTACCAGCACCAGCACAGGAAGAAAGGTGCCGATAAATGAACCCAGGGTGGAAATAGCGTAGATCCTACCGGAAACCTTACCAGCGCTTTCTTTGTTTTCGATTGAGAGGCGGATGGCGAACGGGGAGGCCATTCCCAGCAGTGTGACCGGGATGATGAAAAGGACCATGACCGAGGTGAAGGAACCGGCCAGGACGGCAATTTGCAGGTTATCAAAAGCGTTTGAAGCCAGGCGAAGGATCGGCCGGGAGATCAGCGGAATGAGCGCGATGGCCAGCGCGGACCAGGCGAGTATGCTAAAGAAGGTCAGATAGCTGGGTGATCGATCAGCCCAGGCGCCACCGATGAAATAACCTGCGGTTAGATAAATGAGGATCAACCCGATAATACTTGCCCAAACCAGGTTGCTGGTGCCGAAGTAATTCCCCAGAAGCCTGGACGCAGCCATTTCGACTGCCAATGACACCATCCCCGCGATGAAAACCACAACATAGATATAGCGTCGCATTTTGACCATTATACTTTAGAAGGTGTCTGCCATCCCGGGGTTGTATAATAATCTTGTTCAGGGAGAAAAAAATGAAACTGATCAGTGTTGCTGAAATGCGGGATTTGGAAAAACGCGCGAACGCAGCCGGGTACTCCTACCCGGCGATGATGAGAGCCGCGGGTGAAGGTATCGCGCTGCATGTAGACCAAAATTACCGCAAGGAGGCAGGTAGTTTCGCCCTCGGTTTGGTCGGCGGAGGTAATAACGGAGGGGATACACTGTTGGCGCTGACCAGCTTACAGGAAAAGGGATGGCTCACCCGGGTAATTCTTATTAAAGAACGGAAAAAGGAAGACCCACTGCTTATCGGCTACATGAAAAGCGGTGGTGAAGTGATCGATATTACAGGACTGGGAAAAATTCAAAATAAGACGGGAGTTGTGCTTGATGGTATTTACGGTACCGGTTTCAGGCTGCCATTACCAGAGGACGTAAGCACGCTATTGACGGAGGTGATTGCGACTTTACCGGACTTCGAGTGGATTGCTGTGGATTGTCCCTCGGGAGTGGATTGCGAGCACGGCGAGGTGAGCAGCGGTACAGTCAAGGTGCACGAAACCATTTGCCTGGAAGCCGTGAAGAG
>CAYMGO010000021.1:2914-31095 GCA_964390015.1 uncultured Anaerolinea sp.
TCCATTTATCAAACTGCTTTGGTATCAGGGCTTGAACTGACCTGGGCGATCCTTGAAGATGCGGGGGGGATCATCTCTGAGATCGCGGCTGAGACTGTGCTACCATTTGCACTGGGCTCGCAGAGCCTGGTGATCGGGCCAGGAATAGGCCGGGAGGAATCAACTAAACGTTTCCTCCACAACCTGCTACTGCCGGGAAATAAATCCGAAGAGTCGGGCGCGGGGTTCCCCGGGATCAAGAGACAGGCGAAAAAGAAAGGCCCTGTTGTAGACCTCCCACCTTTGGTGATCGACGCGGATGGTCTCTTCCTTCTCGCTGAGGACCCGGATTGGCCTGATAAATTGACCGCAACAGCTGTCCTCACGCCGCATCCCGGTGAAATGGCGCGACTGACTGGATTGGCTGTTGAAGAGATCCAAAGCAACCGCATGGAGACCGCCCGTCATTTTGCCTGTAAATGGGGGCAAACACTCGTATTGAAGGGGCCGTTGACCGTAATCGCGGATGCTGCTGGGCGAATTGCGGTCATCCCAGTGGCTACCTCCAGCCTGGCCAAAGCGGGTACAGGTGATGTGCTGGCGGGAATGCTCGGTGGATTCCTCGCCCAGGGGTTGGGCACCTGGGAGGCTGCACTGGCAGGGGCATGGCTGCATGCCCAGGCCGGCCTTGCAGCCTGTCAATTCATCGGATGTGAGGAGTCTGTTGTGGCATCTGATGTCCTCCGGGCAATTCCCCGGGTTTACAGTTCCCTTTAACTCAAACAACCTCCCTGCAAAAGGAGGTTGTTTTTATACTATTTTGGATCAGGCGGCTTTTTTTGCTTTGGTAGCGGGTTTTTCAGCCTCAAGCACCACGGGGGCTTTCTTAAGTACCTCAGCAGCCTTTTCCTGGGCAGCTTTCATCAATTCCTGAGCTTTTGCCGCAGCTTCATTGGCTGCCTGCTCGGCTTTGTGGTAGGCCTCTTCAGCGGTCACAGCGGTCTTGTCTTTTAATTCGATGGCTTTTTCCTTGATGACCGTACGGGTCTCTTCACCTGAGTTGGGGGCGTAGAGCAAGCTGACCACAGCGCCGGTGATGCCACCGACCAAAAAACCAACCAAGAATGCACCAAAAGTATCTCTATCTGACATGTTATCTCTCCTTTTTCCTGTAAGTTGATTATTTCCTGAACAGACCAATCAAATCAAGCAGTTTTTTAAATCCCGCATATGAACTGTTGATCTTGATCACGGGTGTTGCCAGGTTATCGCTTAAGAAAGCGGTTGTTCCCTTTAATGTGTTGACCGTGTCGCTGGTGTTTTTGAGAATCGGTTTGATCTCGTTTTGCAGTAGGTTGATCAGTGAGGCAAGTTGTACCACGAGGATCACCAGGGCAACGCCGATGACGATGGATTCCAGCGCCATGAGAATGATAAAGATATCCCTGACCATGGAGGTGGTTCCCTCGTCAGCCGTCGCCAACAGCACAACGCCGGCGACCAAGATACCAACAATGACCACAGCAATCAGGATGTACAGCCAGGTTTTGCTTTTCTTTACAAGGATGGCTTCGCCACCTGCCCCTTCGCTTTCAACAGCGATGAACTCCTCGTTATCTGTCATAATGGAACAATTATAGCATAACCTAACACGCAATGCCGTGATTGTACAAACTACTTTGACAAATTGGATAAAACTAGTACATAACAAATATTGTGTTTGATTCCTGGGCTGCTTCGTGTTAAACTTACCAGTTGCCATGGTTCATCAACTTGTAGTTAAACCTCTTGTGTTCCTCCTGGTGACCTTTTATTATGGACTGCTGGTCACCCCGGGTCTTTACATCACCTCACCAGAAAGCGGCGCGGTGGTGGAAGGGGTTGTTGAGATAAGGGGTAGCGTGCCGGAAGAGGGTTTCTCATCGGCTGAACTCCTGTACGCATACTCACAAGCCGAGTTTGAGACCTGGTTTCTCATTAAACGAATTGACCAGGTTGTGCATGACGATGTATTGGCTGCCTGGGACACTACAACGATTACGGACGGCGTGTACACGATCAAGTTGATGGTTTATACCCAGGATGGGATAGAAAACGAGGTGATTGTCGATGGCGTCAAAGTATCCAACTATTCACGCGCACAGGATCGACCTGCTGGGAATCAACCGGAGCTAACCGATAACACCGCCTCCGCTGCTATCGTCCTGGTCGCTACTCCTTCTCCAACTGAACTCATCGGAAACCCGGCATCCATCTTGCGGCAGGAAGTGCAGCGGACGGTAGTCTTTGGCATCATATTTGCCTGTGCAGCACTTAGCTTATTGGTGCTGTACTCTTCTATTCAAGCCCGCCGGCGGCGGAGATAAGAGGAAATCGTGCCACTATTCGATTTTTTACAAAGAAAACCTTCGTTGAAGGATGATGCAAGCACTACCAGTTACTTGCTTGTCGGGTTGGGAAATCCCGGCAGGGATTACCGTGAGACCCGGCATAACATCGGCTTCAGAGTAATCGATGCTTTTGCCACCAGGCACGAGATCAAGTTGAACAAAGTTCAAAATAAAGCTATCACTGGCAGCGGTCATACGGATGGTGTAAAGGTGATACTGGCAAAGCCGCAAACCTACATGAATCTTTCCGGACAGGCGGTGGCTGCGTTAATGCGTTACTACAAGGTACCGTTGGAAAACCTGATGGTGGTGCATGATGACGTGGACCTTCCTTTCCTTACAATCAGAATACGCCCTGGAGGCGGCTCTGCCGGGCAAAAGGGTATGGCATCGATCATTAATCAGTTGGGAACACAGGAATTCGCGCGCCTGCGCATGGGCATCGGCCGTCCTCCCGGGCAGATGAACGCAGCGGATTACGTCCTGCAGACCTTCTCCAGATCGGAACAGGAACAGCTCCCGGCGTTCTTCGACAGGGCAGTGGAGGCGATAGAATGCTACCTTACCGATGGCCTTGAGATGGCAATGAACCGCTTCAATTATTCAGAACAGGTCTGACATGCTAGAGACGCTGCGCAAACAGGCGGCTTATCAGCAGTGCCTGGACGCGATCAAGGTTGGCAGGCAACCCCCCAGCCTGGGTTTATTGCGTTCAGCAAGGCTGCCCGTGCTGGCGGCTTTGTGCACTGATTTGAACATTCCTGTGCTGCTGATGACCGATAGGGCAGACCGTGCTTCTGTAATGTACGACGAGCTGCGCTTCTGGCTGCCGGACTTTCCGCGATTATTCTTTCCGGAACCTACGCCTATGTTTTATGAAAAGGCAGCCTGGGGCAGCCTGACGAGGCGCGACAGGCTGCAGACCATGGCTACACTGGTCAATTACTTCAAGCCTGGAAACCAGAAACCGGATAAACCCTGTGCGGTAATCGCACCACTGCGCGCCGTGATGACGCGCACCCTGCCGCGGCGGGATTACATCCTTGCGAGCAAGGTATTGAAGGTTGGTAACCGCTTCAACCCGGAAGCGCTGCAGCGGGAGTGGGTACACCTGGGGTATGAGAATGCGGACGTGGTCGTTGATCACGGACAATTTTCAAAACGCGGTGGGATCCTGGACATCTGGACGCCTTCTGAAGCTTTCCCGGCAAGGCTGGAATTCTTTGGAGATGAGATCGATACCCTGCGGTATTTCGATCCTGCCACTCAACGCACGGTCAGCAACATCGAGCAGGTGCAGATCACACCTGCGCGGGAATTCATCCCAAACGGAAACTTGGAGTTCGCTGGCGGCGAAGATATAATCGATGAGTTCCACATCCCGAGATTTCACCCGCATCCATCCACTCTACTTGATTACATGCACCCGGATTCTCTAATCCTGGTGGACAGCCTGTCCAACATCCAGAGCTTTGGTGAAGAGGTGGAAGAACAGGCATTGAAGAACCGGGCTGAAGCGATCCGCGAAGGTATCATTCCTGTCGACTTTCCGATACCCTATGTGTCGTGGTCAGAGATCATTGAAATGACCTCCAACCGGCGCTGGATGGAAATGGTCAGGCCGTACGGTGAGGAAGTGGAGACCCTGGGTTTAAAATTCTCGCCCGGAATGCGCTTCGCGGGGCAGATCAAGAACTTCATGAGTTACCTGGAAGCCTGCTGCCGTGAGGGGGATGAGACAGTGATCATCACCAGGCAGCTCTCACGGCTTAAAGAGATCTGGCAGGAAGAGTACCGGGACTGCGGCAGCGAGAGTAAACTGAGTTTCGTGGAGGCCACCCTCGGAGAAGGCTGGGACCTCGAACTTGATAACGGAAAAACCCTGCACTGCATCACAGATGGTGAAATTTTCGGTTGGGAACGCCCTCAACCCAGGGCGCGGATAAAGACGCGTTATTCTTCACCGGAAGCCGATTTTGCAGACCTGAAGGTTGGCGACTGGGTGGTGCACGTAGATTACGGTATCGGGCGCTTTGCCGGGCTGGTGAGCCGTTATCTCGAAGGGTCGGAAAAGGAATTTTTACTGGTTGAATATGAAAATGGGGATCAAATCTACATTCCAATTCACCAGGCAGATCGCATCAGCCGCTACATAGGTACAGGCGGAGAACCTCCACAGCCATCACGGTTGGGCAGCCATGAATGGAGCCAGACAAAGCAGTCAGTGCGTGAAGCGGTGATCCAGATCGCCCAGGAACTGCTGGATCTGTATGCGAAACGTCAATCCGCGGTCGGCTATGCTTTCCAACCGGATACGCCCTGGCAGCAGGATCTTGAAGCGAGTTTTCCCTACATCGAAACAGACGACCAGATGAAAGCGATCCTTGATGTAAAAAAAGATATGGAAACTGCAAAACCCATGGATCGGCTGCTTTGTGGAGATGTGGGTTACGGCAAGACCGAGGTAGCACTGCGGGCAGCATTCAAAGCCGTGATGGATGGAAAACAGGTGGCTGTGCTGGTACCCACTACCGTACTGGCGCAGCAGCATTACGAAACGTTCAGGCAGCGACTTACACCCTACCCGGTTACTGTCGAAATGCTTTCAAGGTTCAGGACGCCCAAAGAACAGGATGAGATCGTATTAAGGATCATGCTGGGGCAGGTTGATATTGTCATTGGCACCCACCGTCTGCTCACCGGAGACGTTGTGTTCAAGGACCTGGGGCTGGTGATCATCGATGAAGAGCAGCGTTTTGGGGTCACGCATAAAGAGCATTTCAAGAAGCTGCGCACTGAAGTGGATGTGCTGACACTGACAGCTACTCCCATCCCGAGAACGCTCTATATGGCGTTGACCGGCGCGCGTGATATTTCCAACATTAATACCCCACCCGCTGAGCGCTTGCCCATCGTCACTCACATTGGTCCTTATTCTCCGCGCATTGTGCGACAGGCGATCCTGCGTGAAATCGACCGCGGAGGACAGGTGTTTTTTGTTCACAATCGCGTGCAGACGATCGATGCTATGAAAGCTCACCTGAATAACCTCGTGCCTGAAGCGCGCGTTTCGATCGCTCATGGACAAATGCGCGAGGATGAACTTTCCCGAGTGATGACGATTTTCACCAAAGGAGAGGTGGATGTACTGCTGTGTACCTCCATTATTGAGTCAGGGCTTGATATCCCCAACGCCAACACGTTGATCGTTGACCGGGGAGATGCCTTTGGACTTGCGCAGTTGTACCAGTTGCGCGGACGCGTCGGCCGGGGAGGGCAGCGTGCTTTTGCGTATTTCTTCAAGCACCGCAAGAAAGCTCCGACGCCTGAAGGGCAGGAACGCCTGGAAACGATCGCTGAGAATATACAGCTTGGTGCCGGGTATTCCATTGCCATGCGCGATCTTGAAATGCGCGGCGCCGGCGAGATGCTCGGCACACGCCAATCAGGCTATATTGCCTCGGTGGGTTTTCACCTTTACACACGCATGCTCTCACAAGCAGTGCGGGAGTTGCGGCGCGGAAACGGAGAAAAGAAGGAGTTGGAAAAGGAATTCAGCAGGACCACCGGGTACATTCCAGTGAGCGTAGACTTGCCGCTCACCGTGGGGATACCGGTGATCTACATTCCGGATCAATCGCTGCGTTTGCAGCTGTACCGGCGTATGGCGCATCTTGAGGAAGTGTCAGAACTCGATGCGTTGGAGGCTGAGTTCCACGATCGCTTCGGGCAGCCGGTTCAACAGGTGACCGACCTGTTTTTCCAGCTGCGCGTCAAGTTGATGGCTGCGAAGGCCGGGCTGGTATCGATCAGCGTGGAGGCTGACCAGCTGGTTTTGCGTTTTCCACAATTACCCAACGGGGTCACATCCCGTGAACTCCCTCCCATAGGGTATCAAACGCGGGCTGGAAAGAACGCTTACTGGATGAAGTTCGATCCGGCGGATGATGGCTGGCGAGAAAACCTTTTACAGGTTCTGGGTGCTATAATCGCAATATGACCACCATATTGATCATCGAAGACGAGATCACTTTAGCCCGCGTTTTACAATCGTATCTTGAGCGCGAAGGGTATCGGGTGCTCACCGCCAACCGTGGTGACACTGGATTTGACCTGAGCCTGACTGAAAAAGTTGATTTGATCCTGTTGGACTTGAACCTGCCAGGTATGGATGGAGTAGATGTTGCCACAGAGGTACTGAAGGAAAAGGATATTCCGATCATCATGGTCACTGCCCGGGTGGAGGAAATTGACAGACTGAAAGGATTGGAAATCGGCGCGGATGATTACATCTCCAAACCGTTTTCACCGCGAGAAGTGGTGGCGCGGGTTAAAACGGTACTGCGAAGGGTGAACCGCAATAAACCTAATGAAAACCGCTTAGTTGTTTCGAGCATCGAGATCGATGTGGAAGCGCACACGGTCAATAAGGGCGGAAAAGAGATCGAGCTGACGCCGTCTGAATTCGCGATCCTGCTTGTGCTGGCGCGCAATCCCGGGCGGGTATTTTCACGACTGCAGTTGCTGGACGCCACTCAAGGTCAAAGCTTTGAAGGATACGAGCGTACAGTGGATGCTCATATAAAAAATTTACGGGCAAAAATTGAAGACGATGCGCGCACCCCGGCGTTGATCAAAACCGTCTTCGGAGTTGGTTACAAGTTCAATCGTGATGAAGAATAACCGATGAAACTCTCGCTGCAGCTCAAGATGATACTGGCATTCTCCGCGGTTGTCATTTTTGCGATCGCGGGAGTTGTCCTTTTCGCCAACCTGGATAGTGAACGCCAGGTGACCAATTACATGACCAGGGGAGGCCAATTCGGGGTTACTGAACTTGTCGACGCGCTCGAATCACATTACGCATTAAAAGGTTCTTGGGATCAGGTTGAGACAGTTACGAGTGCATACAGCAATAGAGGTGGGAAAAACAATCCGCGCGGCAGGGTCTTTGAATTGACACTTGTGGATATGGAAAGAACTGTCATTTGGAGTTCAGCCGGTAGGGCTGTCGGTGACCAACTCACGCGGGATGATGTTGCAGATGCTTTAAGATTACAGAATAATGCCAAAGTGACCGGGTACCTGCTGGTTGAAAACGGACCCCAGATCACAGTGGATGAGATCACTCCATTTGTCAGTAGATTGCGCCAGGTGCTGCTTTACGCAGGCGCATTGGCAATCCTGCTGGCTGTGGGATTGGCTGTTTTCCTTTCCAATTACCTGTTGAAACCGGTCAAAGCCCTCACAAAGGCTTCGACTGAACTTGCTTCGGGGGATTTCTCCTCCAGGGTGGATGTGCGGGGGAACGATGAGATCGCCCTGCTGGGGCAAACTTTTAACCAAATGGCGACGAATCTGGAAGTTGCAGAAGCGCGCAAACAAACACTGACCGCGGATGTAGCCCATGAACTGAGAACCCCGATCGCAGTGCAGAAGGCTCAACTCGAGGGAATGCTTGACGGTGTGGTGCCGCTGACGGAAGAGAACATCGGTGTTGCGCTGCAGCAGACCAATTTCCTTTCGCGCATGGTCGATGACCTAAGGCTGCTGGCGATGGCGGATGCCGGAGAGGTAAGACTTGAGAAGCGGGATATCGACATCAAGCAATTGGTCAACCAGGTAGTCACCAGGTTTCAGGCACAAGCGCAGTTGGATGGAACGAAACTAAAAACTGAATTTATCCCTGAAAACGTGGATTATTGGATCGAAACCGATCCGGACCGGGTATCACAGATTCTACAAAACCTGATCTCGAACGCGCTGCGTTATGGTCAGAAGGGCGGGAATATCCAGATCTGCACGAGGTTGGAGTCCAGGAAACTGGTTATCACCGTGAAAGACGATGGACGCGGGATACCGGAATCTGCACTGCCGCATTTATTTGAACGTTTTTACCGTCATGAACGCGCGCGCAGCCGTGACACAGGGGGAACCGGCCTGGGATTGTCAATCAGCAAGAAACTGGCACATTTGTTGGGTGGGGACCTGAACGGCGCGAACGCCCCGGAGGGTGGTGCAGTGTTTTCACTGGAACTACCAATGAGGTAATTTCCCGACGCAACAAAAGAACAAATGTGCTATAATAGGTCAAAACCAACCAGGATGCGACGATGGAATTCAAACTTCAAGCGCCATACCAGGCAACAGGGGATCAGCCGGAAGCAATACAACAGCTGATCAAAGGGATCCGGCAGGGATACCGCGACCAGGTGCTGCTTGGCGCCACGGCAACCGGGAAGACCTTCACCATCGCCAATGTCATCCAGGAACTGCAGATGCCGGCGCTGGTGATGGCACACAACAAAACGCTTGCCGCGCAGTTGTACTCGGAATTCCGCGAATTCTTCCCGCAAAACGCGGTGGAGTACTTTGTCTCTTATTACGATTATTACCAGCCTGAAGCCTACGTGCCCCGGCACGACCTGTACATCGAAAAGGAAACGGATATCAACGAGGAGATCGACCGCATGCGGTTGGCAGCTACCACCGCGTTGATGTCGCGCAAGGATGTCATTATTGTGGCCTCAGTTTCGTGCATTTACGGCCTTGGCAACCCGGAGGAGTATGGAAATGTGGTCGTTCATCTCTCGGTGGGTGAGATCTTCCGCCGCAACGCGCTGCTGAGGCTGTTCATCGAAAGCCAGTACCAGCGCAACGATCTTGAACTGCGCCCGGGGGTTTTCAGAGTTCGCGGTGACACCATGGAAGTGTTTCCGGCCTACGAAGAGAAAAGGGCTTACCGCATCACTTTTTTTGGCGATGAAGTTGAGAAGATCGTCGAATTCAGCCCGATGACAGGTGAGATTTTTGCTGAACCCGCGGCAATTGAGATTTACCCGGCGAAACACTACATCGCAAATGAAGCACGCCTAAAACAGGCAGTCGATGATATTGAGAATGAGCTCAATGATCAGGTCAACTACTTTAAGTCCAATGGGCGCCTGCTGGAAGCGCAGCGCATCGAACAACGCTGTCGTTATGATCTTGAGATGCTCCGTGAGGTAGGCTACTGTTCGGGGATTGAAAACTATTCACGACATCTTGACCAGCGCCCGCAGGGATCAGCCCCGTGGACCTTGATGGATTACCTGCCCAGTGATTACCTGTTGATATTGGATGAATCTCACATGACGGTGCCACAGATCAGGGGCATGTACAACGGTGACCAGTCGCGGAAGTCAACGCTGGTCGAGTACGGATTCCGGCTGCCCTCGGCGCTGGATAACCGTCCGTTGACCTTCCAGGAATTCGAAAAGGTGATGGGTTACACCATCTATACTTCTGCCACACCTGCTGAATTTGAAATGAAGCGAGCCAAACAGATCGTCGAACAGATCATCCGCCCCACCGGACTGGTCGATCCGCAGGTGGAGGTCAGACCGACCAAGGGACAGGTGGATGACCTTTATGGCGAGATCAAGAAGCGCATTGAGCGTGGTGAGCGGGTTCTGGTAACGACGTTGACCAAGCGCATGGCGGAAGACCTTTCAGATTACTTGTTGGAACTCGGTTTGAAGGTCAATTACCTGCACTCTGAAGTCGAAACGCTGGAACGCGTGGGCATCCTGCGCGACCTACGCATGGGCGTGTTCGATGTGATCGTCGGCATCAATCTTCTGCGGGAAGGGCTCGACCTGCCCGAAGTATCGATGGTGGCGATCCTGGACGCGGATAAGCAGGGATTCCTGCGTTCAGCAACCGCGCTGATCCAGACCATCGGCCGGGCGGCGCGCAACGTGAACGGCAAGGTCATCATGTATGCTGATGTGATGACAGATGCCATGAAGACTGCCATCGACGAGACCAATCGCAGGCGTAAGAAACAAGTGGACTACAACACCACAAACGGGATTGAACCCTACACCGTGGTGAAAGCAGTACATGACCTGACCGAACGCCTTTCATCAGCTTCCGCGATGGCTGATAGCAGGGGAGAGTACGCCGCTGGCTCACAACGGCCGCGAATGCCACTTAATGACCTGAAGCGCATGATCGTGGAACTGGAAAAAGAAATGAGGCAGGCCGCAAGTGACCTGCAATTTGAACAGGCGGCCGTGATCAGAGACCGCATAATTGACCTGAAGGGATTGCTGGCGGAAGAATCCGACGTACCTCCCTGGAAAAAAGCCCGCCTGATGGCGGGCGAGATCGAGTAAAACTGGTTTTGACCCGCGACCGCTCACTCTGTGGGGGCGATGGAAAAGCGCTTAACCTCCATAACGGGGGTTGACCATTCAAGTGCAAGATCGGTAACAATTGCCATTGAAGGACCAACGCGCACAACGCTGATAAATTTCTCCAGCTGATGTTCTTCCCCCTGGACGAGGATTTCAACTTTTTCATCCAGGCGATTGCGCACCCAACCTGTCAGTTCAAGCGCATCAGCCTGCTGTTTTACGAAAAAACGGAAGCCTACGCCCTGAACGGTGCCATTAACAAGGATATGTGCGCATTTCACTTTGGATATTCTGCTATTCCCGATCCATTTCCTGATCGATGCCCCTGGCTCAATAATTGACTGTAACCTATCTATGGGATGAGCTCAGGTTTTTGATTTTTATCTTGCCTATGGTTGACCTAACCGATGAAGAATGAGGGGCAGGCGTACCGAAGTCTTATTCGTCCTCTTCGCCGTCATCTTCCATATCGAAATCATCCAGGTCATCCTCATCCAATAGCTCATCATCCGCATCAAAATCGTCTTCATCCCCATCGTCGGGTGAGAAATCCAACAGGTCCAAACTGGCAGAAGAAGAAATGTCGAGATTTTCCATGGCTTTCTCGATCCATTCGACCTCCTCTTCGCTGGCAGCGTTTTCGAGGAGTTCGTCCAGCTTTTCCTTCACCTCATCACCGCCGATCTGTGAGAGCGCCCAGATGAGCGCCAGCCTGATCTCTTCGTCTTCGATATCTTCGTCAAGCAGGGTGAGCAGCTGTTCCCGTGCACTGCTCAGTTCAAGTTCACCAGCAGCGCGGATTGCTTCAAACTGAACTTCCGGGTCAGGGGAAGTGAGCATACTTTGCACTTGCGGCGCCCAGGCGTCATCCGCTGACCGACCCATGGCGCAAAGCGCTGAAGTGACCCAGCGCGTGTCAGTTGATTGAAACGCATTGCGAATTAGCTCAGGTACATCCGGGTGACCGGAATAACCCAGAGACTCCAGCGCACGCTGTTTCACCTGTGGTTTATCGGCACCGAGCACAATGTTCAACAGGTGACCTGTCACCTGGTTTTTAACGTCATCCTTCAGGGCATCCAGTTCACCAAGCAAAACGAACTTCCCGAGCAAAGCGACGGATGTCGCTCGAGCCGATTCATCCTCATCTCTGATCGCGATCCCCACCAGGTCAGGGATGATGGCGCTTTCTTCGCATTCCCACAGGAGGCGCATCGCGGGGATGCGAACGGCGGGTTCAGGATCGGTCATCAGCGTCCTGGCGAGATCATCGAAGTTTACCAGCGTGTCCTTTTCCATTACTCCTTCAAGATCTTCCAACAGGCTTACTTTCCGTTGAAGTAAAACAGAAGGCCAGATGGTCATCAGGTCTTTCAGTTTTTTCGGTGACAGATCGGAATAACTGCGCAGGAAGCGCGCGGGGTAAGGCGCTGACATGTCTGTCAATGCTGCAAGAGCATCAGAAAAGTTGATCGTCTGGTCTGCTTCACTCATAACAGCACCTATTTCGGTAGAATGATCGGGTTGACGATATCGTTGATGACCAGGACGACCATCAACGTAAGCAGCAGTGCGTAGAAGACCATGTGCACTTTACCTTCAAGCGCGGGTGGTATCTTCTTTTTGAAAAGCAATTCAGGCAGCATAAAGAGGATGCGTCCGCCGTCAAGCGCGGGGATCGGTAACAGATTTGTGAAGCCCAGCGCGATGGAGATGATCGCGAAGAAATACCAGGTATTGAGCCCGGCCATCTCGGGATTTTCCGCGGCTTCCTGCTTGTCAATGGTCTGTACTTGCGCATAGATATCGTAAATACCCTTCACACTGACCATGCGCGCGTCAGAAGGCGCGATTTGTCCGCTGATCAGTCTGACCGGTACCATCAGCAATTGGTAACCCTGGTCAACCGTGGTAAGGAAGGCACGCGGCAACGCCTGGATGAAAGAAACTTCCAGTGTTGGGTTCATGATGGTAATACCGAGCGGTCCCTGGTTCTCTGGCCATTCTTCTCGCGGCGTCACCATTAATCGCACTTCTGAGCTGTCGCGCAGCACAACGATCTCAATTTCCTTGCCTAGGTTAGTGGAGATTTCCTGTGAAAGGGAGTTCATGCTATCGATCTTGACGCCGTTGACCGACTTGATAATGTCACCGGGGTTTATGCCGGCTGCTGCTGCTGGAGTATTTGCCGCAACATCAGATATCAGCACCGATTTATAATCAGGCGATCCGATGCGAGTGAAGAGGAAGGCGATGATGAGCATACCCACGAGCAGGTTGGTCACCGGCCCGCCCAGCAGTGTCAACAAGCGCCGAGAAGGTTTGGCCGCCAAGAAACTGCCGGGTTCTGTCATATCACCGTTTTCACCTTTCATGCGGCAGAAACCGCCGAAGGGGATCCAGTTAAGTGTAAAATCCGTACCACCGGCGCGGAAGAGACGGAAGATCTTGGGCGGGTAACCCAACCCGAATTCCTCCACATCGATCTTGCTGATGCGGGCGGCAAAGAAGTGACCGAGCTCATGCAGCAAAACCAGCGCGCCAAAGGCGAGGATGAATTCGAGAATGGTTAATACTGTGCTACCAATAGAGTTCATAGAAGACCCGTTCTTTATGCTAAATTTATCCTATTATAACCACTAAAACTACCGCTGATGATTTTCTAATAAAAAACGGGTGTCAACGAGACACCCGTACTTTTGTCATCTGTTTGATCGAGTGTTTATTTTTTTCTGGCCTTCACGTAAAAAGCCGCGGTGGCGATTCCCAGCAGGAAACCACCGATCTGGCAGATGAAGGCGAAAACATTGATCAGAAAATAGACGTAAGAATTCCAGTAGAGGATGGCATCGAAAAGGTGCAACACCATCAGAAAGGGTAGGATGATGCCGAGCGCCATCATCCCAATGGCTAACCAGAAGACCTTACGCGGATTGAACCTCTCAAAGATCATTTATATAACCAACAGGCCACAAACTGATCCTGGGCAGGGTTGAACTCGGGCGGAACCTCGACATCACAAAGGCCAGCGATCATTTTAGGACAGCGCGGGTGAAAACGGCAACCAGCGGGCGGGCGCACCAGGCTGGGGGGTTCACCCGTTGGAATCTCTTTCATCACCTTGGCATTGTTCGCATCCGGGTCGGAGGTTGCATCCAGCAGCGCGTGCGTGTAAGGGTGCAGCGGGTTGCTTACCAGGCGATCGACCTGTCCTTTTTCTACTACCTGGCCTGCGTACATCACAAAAATGCGCTCAGAGAAGTAGCGAACGGTAGATAGGTCGTGCGTAACATAAATGACTGCCAGGTTGTGCTGCTCCTGGAGGTTACGCAGTAATTTCAGCACTTCAACCCGGACTGAAGCATCAAGCATTGACACTGGCTCATCAGCCACCAACAACTTGGGGTTCAAAATCATGGCACGCGCAATGACAACACGCTGCTGCTGACCGCCACTGAGCATATGAGGGAATTTGTTGAGGAAATCACTTACCGGTGTCATTTTTACTTCTTCGAGGACCTTGGTGATGCGTTCCAGGCGTTCTTCCTTGTCTTTGATGCCGTGAATAATCAAAGGTTCTTCAAGAATTCCCTTGACGCTCAAGAAAGGTGGCAGGGCGCCATAGGGATCCTGTTGTATGAATCCCACCTTAGAGCGGTAATCCTTTACTTCAGCCCCTTTGAGCGCATTTAAGTCGGTTTTATCGAACCAGATCCTGCCACCGGTGGGTTTATACAAAGCCAGGATGGTCTTCATCAAACTTGATTTTCCGCAACCGCTTTCACCAACGATGGCAATAGCTTCGCCGAATCCGAGTTCGAAACTGACCCCATCCACAGCGTGAACGTCACCGATGTGGGCAAAACCAAATTTCCGCAGGATAAACCAGACGCGCAGGTCCTGTACAGATAGCAGGGAGGTCTGTGTTTTTGGATCAAGTACTTCTTCAACAGAAGCGTTTTTTGTCTTTTCAGTTATGCTCATGCGACATTCTCACTTTTTACGAATATAACCAGCATTTGACCAGGTTTTTACCCAAATTGGTAACAGGGGGTTCCTCAGTACAACGGGCAAAGCGTTTCGGGCAACGATCAGCAAAGCGGCAGCCTGTAGGTGGGTTGATCAGGCTGGGAGGTCTGCCGATGATGAAGTCAGGCTGAGTATTACCACGCAGCCTTGGCACGCTTGCCATCAATTTTGCTGAGTATGGGTGGTGTGGTTCTTTGAAGAACACATCCGCGTCACTCAGTTCCACGATCTGCCCGGCGTACATCACTGCCACACGGTCAGCCAGTTCGCTGGAGGTGGCGATGTCGTGCGTGATGAGGATGAAACTGGCGTTTGTGCCTTTTTTGATCCCTTTCAGCAGGTTGAAAATGTTCGATTGCGTCAACACATCCAGCGCCGATGTGGGTTCATCGAGGATGATCACATCCGGTGAAGTGGAGAGGGACATGGCCAGTGCAACCCTTTGGCGCATACCGCCACTGAGCTCAAAGGCGTAACGATTGATGAAGTCAACCGGAACACCTACCCGTTGGAAAAGAGTCTTGGTCTGTGCGAGGGCATCAGCTTTATCAATGTCAAAGTGGACCATGAGCGGTTCAGCAACCTGTTCGCCGACCTTTAACACCGGGTTGAGCGCATTCATAGCGGCCTGTGGGACCATGGACATTTTTACCCAGCGCACCTGTTTGCGGAAATCCTCTTCGTTCAATTTCATGATGTCTTTGCCGCTGAGAAAAACCTTACCCGAGTATTCGCCGACGTTTCTTGGTAACAGGCGAAGAATGGCTTTGGCCATTGAACTCTTGCCGCAGCCTGATTCGCCGACGATAACGATCGCCTGGTTTGTCTCCAACTGGAAATCCACATCATCCACAGCCTGAACAATACCTTTTGTGGTCTTGAAGTGAAGTCTTAATTTTTGTACATCAAGAAGGGGTCTGTCTTCCATGTTTATTTACATTCCTCTCAATCTGGGATTAAAGATACGGTCAAGAGCGAACCCTAACATGGCAAAACCCAATCCAGTGATCATCAGCAACACAGCAGGTTCAAGGATCCAGTAGTAATAACCTTTATATAAAGCCCCATTGCTGAAGGCATCATTGATCACTTTACCCCAGGTGGGCAGCACGGGATCTCCTAAACCAAGAACTGCCAGCGAAGCCTCGAGAAAAACATATGATGGAATCGCTGATACCAACGAGGGAATCAGAAGGGGAATGATACGGGGGATCATGTATCGAAAAATTATGCGGGTATTACTGGCACCGTAGGCTTTTGCTGCTTCGATGTATGGAGATTCCTTCACCTGGAGGAAAATTGCGCGGTCGGTGAGGATTGCACCGGTGAAGATACTCAACACAACGGTGACTCCAAGAATGGTCCAAATGCTGCGTGAGTAAAAAGTACCTACCATGATCAGGATGGCAAGGAAAGGCAGCACCATGTTGACCTGGGTCACACGTTGGATCAACCCATCGATCCAGCCACCGAACCAGGCGCTGATGGCGGCAAACGTCATGGAAAGCAGAGACGTGCCGACAGCCGCAAGTAAACCGAAAGCGATCGCAATCGGTGCACCCCATAAGAGCGCAACTGAAAGGTCGCGGCGCTGATGATCTGTTCCTGCGATGCCGTAGGTCTGTCCGTGCAGGACGAATTCCACGTCGATGTCGGATTCTTTTTCGAAGACCAATCCGTCGATAACAAGCGTGTATGTACCCTTCAAAACTTGGGGAGGATCAGAATCTTCTACTGAGAATATGCCGATCATTGGATCCAGACCACCCAGGCGACGCTTTAACTTTTTCTCCTGTGAAAACCTGAAAGTTTGTTCTTTGCTGACACCGAAGTCACTGATGCGTATCTCGCGTTTATCTGGTGTAATGATCATGACCGAGATAAAAGGCTGTTTCTCCATGTACGTGGTATCCAGGTACAGGAACATTTCCTGAGGATAAGCATCGTAATCGTACTCAAAGGAGTAGGTAAAGTCGATGTCAGAAACGCCTTTTTCACCGGGCGTGACGATTTTGGATATACCATCTTGCTCATCGACGAGTACCGAAAATGATTGGGGTAACTTTTCTTTCGTGAACCAATTGATCCAATTGGGTGGCACATTTTTTGGATTCTTGTACCAGACTTCTTCACCACCCCGCCAGAGCCGAATGGCTTCTTTGTAGGGAATTTTGGCTACGGCATAGACCGCCAATATAAGTAGAAGGGTAACAATTATGATCCCGACGATTGCGGAGGGATAGCGTGCAATTTCAGAGAGGGTTTTCTTGAAGTTTTTCATTGTTAGTTCCCACTCCCTATGCTGACCCTGGGATCTACAAGTGCGTAGATGAAGTCCAGGAGGAATACAGTGATCGCCAGCAAGTACGCATAAATGATCGTTGTACCCACGATCACCGGTGTATCATAAAGGCCAATAGCCTGATAGATGGTCCTACCAATTCCCGGCCATAAGAATACGGTCTCCGTGATGGTCGCTCCCGTCCAGATGCCGATCAATAGCAGGGCAAAGTTGGTAATGATCGTGGGCAGGGTTGGGCGAAGGATGTAGCGACTTTCAATCTCGCGGTCTGGAAGTCCTTTAGCTTTGGCCATGTCCACGTAATCTTCACTTGAGTAGATGAGGAAAAAAGTGCGCCAAGTGTAGATACTGATAAAAAAGGAAGCAATCACCAACGAACCCGCGGGAAGGATCAGGTGCAGCAGTAGATTGCCTATGTATTCAAATGTGTTTTCAGGTGGCGGCGCAGAGATCATGCCGCCGAAAGGCAGTAATTTTAAAATTGCCGCGAAGATGAGTATCAGGAAAATTCCATAAAACCAGGGCGGAGCAGAAGAGGTTGGTGAGAGAGCGATTACCAGTTTATCCCAGATGCTTCCATACGACCTGGATAATCTCAGCGCAAGGAACACGCTTACAAAAAACAAGAAAAGTTGTGAAGTGCCCATCAACAGTAATGTAGCAGGCAAACGTTCCAGGATGATCAAGCGAACTGTACGGGATCCGGCGTCGCTGACCATTCTCGTGGCACTACCCAGGTTTAGAACCAGCGCATTTTTCAGGTATCTGAAGGACCTGAGGGCAAAGGGGGTATCAAGCCCTAATTGGGCTTCCTCCAATGCTATCATTTCGGCTGCCATCTGTTTTTTAACTTCAGTGCTGATCTGCTGGTTGGCCGTCATGGCGGCAACCGTCATGTTCACGCGTTCTTTGATTTCATTACGCATGATCTCGTCAACATATCCCCCCATATTGGCGATCATGATGGTCAGGTAAACACCCACAACCACTGTGAAGAGCAGCAGGATGATGCGAATTCCCATGTAACGGGCAACCCGGCTGAAGGTTGAGTTAGCGAACTTCTTGGTCCTGGCTTCGGGGATTTTTTCTGTCTGAACTGCTGATGTCATATTTACCCTCAAAGAAGGATAGGATTGGGGCAAGGGATCTCCTCGCCCCAATCCTTATCTCAAAAACATTAGGTGGTTGAAAAGTTACGGAGCCGTAACAAATTCAACGCTCTCGAAAGTTGGCTGGCTGACTGTTAGAGGTACAACAGCCACCTCGAGTTTATTCGATCCAGCTTCAAGTGCGCTGGTTGTGGCGGCATCGAGGACGATACTGTAAACACCATCTTCAACAGCTGCGACTTCTGCAACCTTGACGATCTCACTCTTGGCATTGTACAGCAAGAATTTGACAACTTTGATCTCGTCGGCAGCATACGGTTCGTCGTTGAAGGTAACGAATACATCGTACTTGGCTTCTTCACCGATCTTTACCTGTCCTGGACCATCGATTTCGACATCAGCCAGTTTGGGTTGTCCAAAGCCAGCCCACCTGTCCGCGTAATCCGGGTAGTCAGTGAAGGGTTTGAGCGTCAGTGATTTCTCAGTCAGGAAGACCTGATCGAGATAGTAAGGTCCAGTTCCAATCCAGTAGTGACCCTTTTCCTCGAAGAAAGCTTTAACAGCTGCATAGCGGGCTGCGGCTTCTTCAGCGGTCAGGTATTCACCCAGGGTCGGGGCATAGGGGATGTAGCTCTCGGCGATAGCCTGATCAAGATACTTGGAGAGGATCTCGATGGTAGGTCCACCGACCCAGCTGATCTGCTCAACTTCGTTGGCGATGGCCTTATCATCAGACCAGGTAGCCTCTTTCGCAGCATCCGCCAGGTTGCTCACCGCCATCATAGGCCATGAACCTTCAGCGAAGGTGTAGGTTGGGAAGAAGACGGGGATGTTCAATTCGGCATCCAGTGAGTATGCATCGCTGTAGTACTCAATGGTCAAGGGATCCGTGGAGAGGATCTTGAAGCCCTTGAACTGAGACATGAAGGGCAGGTATCCAGGAACCGCTTGCGGGTCATAGATGGCGCTGTCAGTCTTGGCGCGGTCAAAGGTCATGATCATGCCCATGACAACATCAGCCATGGTGAGGTTGCTGCCATCGTGCCATTTAACGGTTTCGAAGAGATCAGCGGGGTAGTAAACGATGGACTTGCGCAGCGCGGTGCTGTAATCACGGGCAGCCAGGCCGAGCAATTCAGCGGTGGGATCGGTGTTCTCGACCACATAACCAAACCACCATTCAACTTCACCCTTGCGTCCAGCTGCGTCATCTGCAGCGATGTTGGCATCGATCCATTCGACTTCAGCCGGGGTTTCGGATGCGAGGAATGCGGAGGCATCCCACTCGACACCGTACTTCTCAGCTGCGAAGGCCAGGTATTCATTGGTCAGCGCGTCGAGGGTTTCAACAGTAAGGGTGGCGGTGTCAAAAGCTTCGATCAACTCGGCAGCTTTGGCTTCTACTTCGGGTTTGGCGGCTTCGATCGCAGCGGCTTTATCCTTGGCGGCCACTACCTGTTCCTTCATTTCGGCAACGGTCAGGAACTTCTGGTTTACAGCATCCCAATCCGCCCATACATCATCGGGGACTGCGATTTCCGCTGCAAATTTGAGGTTTACCCAATCCAGGCTCTTGCCAACAGGCAGGCCTTCTTTGACGATCACGTCAGCGCAGGCGATGCGCAGCGGCCAGATTAAACCGGTGTAGGGATCGTACATCACGTCACCACTGGAGGTGGCGCGGATAACACCCTGGTCATATGCCCAGTTGGAACCAGCGATCGGGTTCCAGCCCTGACCGAACAGACCCTGGGTAGCCCATTTCAATGAACCGCCTTCCGCGTCCTTGAAGCGCACGGTGTACGGCCAGATGAGGGCGCCTTCGATACCGGCAGCCAGGTCAGATGTAGCAACAACATTGTTGTTGTACGGGATGAAGTTCTTACCATCGATGAGGAACACCTGGAAGGAGTCCTGCAGCGAAAGTTCAAGCGCGCGGGCCATCATGTCATGGCGTTCTTCAACAGTTGCGAAGTCAGCCTGGGCAAGGCGGTCACCGAGTTCTTTGAACTCAGGATCAGAAACGTTCTCGAGGAACACAGGTAGACCCTGCGCGCTCGAATCCAGGTACATTTCCTGGAAGATGTTGCTCTGGTCGCGGTCAAGAATAGTGGCGCTCCAGGCAGCGGTGTACATGTGCCAGAGGCCTTCTTTGGGATCTGAAGACTGCCAGAGAGGAGCAGCTTCGCCAGAGGTTTTGTATTGGCGATCCACGGTGAAACCAACTGCCTCAAGCTGTGCGGAGACGTAGTCACCAATGGGGATACGGGTTCCGTCAGAGTCATTGCGGATCAGGTGGACCAGGACGATAGGTTCTCCGTTGAATGTCCATTTGCCATCAACGAGTTCAGCACCCATGCCTTCCATTTCGGTGGCGATGACCTCACGGCCTTTTTCCAGGTCGTAAGCGTAGTAGGATTCCAGCTTGCGGGCGACATCCGCCAGGTCGGCGTAGTCGGGGAACTGGGTGGTGATGGCGAAGAACTTGGGCAGCCCACCACCGGCGTAGATCTCCTGGTTCAAGTAATCGCGGTCGTATATCCAGTTGGTTGCTTCGCGAATCTTGCGATTGGAGAAGGGATTGAGCTTGGTCTCATCGCTGAACACGGCGGGGTTGTACAGTTGGTCGTAGTACAAACCGCTGGCAGTGGAGTAAGCCAAACCGGCTTCCTGAATGGCGGGGAGGTCCTTGGATGAAAGACCGTTGGCGTAAATGTCGATGGCACCAGCCTCCAGCTGCGTTACAGCTGAATCTGAGGTGACAACTGACACAACGATCTCGTCCAACCAGCCGCCCTTGCGTTCTGTCGTCGGCGTGGCCATCTCAGGCGGTACGCACTTCTCAAGTTCAACGACAGGGGCTTCTGTTTCAACAACTGGGGCTTCTGTTTCTGCAACCGGGGCTTCGGTCGGTTCAACAACCGGGGCTTCGGTCGGGGCTGCGGCGGGGGTTGTGCAGGCGCTCAACACCATGGTCGCAGCGATCAAAATTCCTAGTACTGCATATAACTTACGCATTTAGTTTCTCCTCCTGTTAAATTTTTTTTCACTTTGTGTTTGACGCAGGTACTTATTCGATTGGCACCTCCTCGTTAAATCAATAGATTATCGGTTCATTAATGGACACCTTAACTTTATTGTATTTGATGAAAAAAGTCAAGCCAAGTGACTTTGAACAACTAGATAAGCTGGGCACCTCCACCTGCACCACTGATGAGTACGTTTTCTACCCCCGGGAGGGCAGCGAGCTTCTCTTTTACCGCAACAGCACCTGACGATTCGCAGATCACGTGCACGTTTGGGCCGGCATCGATGGTGAAGGCGCAGGGTAAACCGGCGCGGCGCCAGGATTGAACCTCATGCATCAGCACCAGCGTGCTGGGTAGCCAATAGTAAACGGGCGGGCTTGAGGTGAAGGCCACAGCGTGCAACAGGTTGCTGTCAAGTTCGATGACGCGCGCCAGCAGCTCGAAATCAAGTCGATTGATGGCATCCCGGCAAAGGTCGAGGCGGCGGTTTGCGTCTGCAACCCGGGCGGCTTGCAGCGGGCTGGACTGGGCGAGACTGTGACCCTCGCTGGAGCCAGTGTGTTTGTGTGTGCTTTCAATGATGGCGATGCAATCCACCAGGTTCCAGTGTTGGGGTGGCGCGATGGAGACAGCAAAAGAGTCAACGTCTGAAGAACCGGGCAACCACTCCACAAAGCCTGTGGGGATGGAGCGCGCCGCAGAACCGGAGCCGCGCCTGGCAAGACGGGAAAGGTCTTTCTCACTCATTTCGATGCCGGCGGCGCGCACCGCAGCCACCGTGAGGGCTGCGAAGGCGGAGGCTGAGGAGGCCAGACCCGCGCCGACCGGAAAGTTGCATTCGCTCAGGATGTGAGCAGGGGAGGAAAAGCCGCGGATGCCGCGGATGACGTTTAGGTGCTGACTGACTCTTTCCAGCGCAATCCCACCCTGGCGTGTACCGTTGAGGTCGAAGATATCCCGCGGCAGTGAACTGTCGAAGGTTACCATTGTGCGCGTGGTCAACTCGGAAAGGTTCATGGAGATGGAGCCATTCTGCGGCAGCCTGAGAGAATCATCAATATTTCCCCAGTACTTGATGAAGGCGATGTTGGGGTGGGCGACCGCGGTTGCAGTGGCAAATGTCATAGTGAATCTCCCCTCATCCTCGCAGGTGGTAAGGCTTCTTGCATCAGTAATTGAATTTTACTAGAATCTGGTTGATAATACCTACTGATAAACATCACATTTACTCCTGTCATCTCAGCCTATTTGAATATTGAAGGATTGGGATGCTCTGGCTGGGAAGTCACGAAAGGAATAAAATGGCCTTCATTCACATCGAACATGTTCCCGAGTCTATTAAAGTAAACCTTTCACTGAATCTGATCATCCCTGAACCCGGGGAGATGAAAGGCATACCGCTAGCGGAGCGCAGGGTGCTCTACCTGTTGCACGGCTTGAGCGATGATGCCAGCGCCTGGGCACGGTTTTCGCGTATTGAAATACACGCCAGGAAGTATGGGCTTGTGGTGGTCATGCCATCTGCAGGACGCAGCTTCTATACTGACATGTCCAACGGGCAGAAGTACTTCACCTACCTGGTGGAAGAACTGCCGCGCTACCTCGAGGAGGTCTTCGGGATCAAACCAGCCCGTGAAAAAACCCTCATAGCAGGGCTTTCGATGGGCGGTTATGGGGCGATGAAGGCGGCGCTGCTGCATCCGGAACGCTACTGCACCGCGGGGAGTTTTTCAGGATTGCTGTCATTGAGCATCCTCAACCTCGCACAGGTGGGTGATCCAAGGCGGCTGGAATTTAATCAGTTGTTTGGCAACCTGGCTGACCTGGCGGGGAGCGTACATGACCCGATGGCGTGGCTCAGCAGAGCTGCACAAGATCCGGCAGGTATACCAAACCTGTATGTTTCCTGCGGACGACAGGATGACCTGTACCCGTTGAATCTCATGTTCAGGGATTCCTGTAAAAAATTAAAGGTGCCGCTTCACTTTCATGAAACAGCCGGTGGTCATCAATGGAGCCTTTGGGACAGAGAAATCGCGAGTTTCCTGGTTTTTGCCCACAGGTCAAACGTATTTGAGGTGAAAAAATGACCGAAAAAGTGATCAAGATCGATTTAGAGATTGAGCCCGAAAAGCAGGGGACGTATTTCACGATTCCCTTCGAGGTACCCCCGGGAATTGAATCCATTGAACTGGTCTACCTGTATGAACGCAGGTCGCGGGAGGAGGAAAAATTGGCGGCCGGTATGTTCACCGCCGAGGCAGAAAACAATATCATCGACCTGGGACTGCTTTCACCTGACGGACGACAGGCAGGAGCATCAGGGTCGGATAAATCCCGCGTCTTTATCAGTGAGTGTGAAGCTACACCCGGTTACCGCGCACAGGCCATCTCCCCCGGCCGGTGGCAGATCATCGTCGGGGCGTATAAGGTAGCACCCGGAGGGGTGACGGTGCATTACAACATCGCTCTAAAGGAAAAATCACTGCGTCTATTGAGAGGAGACATTCATGTTCATTCCATCGCGTCTGATGGGGTGCACACGCTGGAGGAACTGGCTCTGAAAGCAAAAGCAAATGGGTTGGATTTTCTGGCGGTCACCGATCATAACCAGCTGATATCAGCCGCCGAGATGCCAAGAATTTCCGGCGTAACGATGATCCCCGGGGTTGAATGGACACATTACCAGGGGCACGCCAACTTTCTGGGTGTGGACACGCCTTATGAGGAGCCATTTTTCACTAATAATTTTAATGACACAATGAAACGATTTAAGAAAGCACGGGAGAGCGGGGCGTTGGTCACGATCAATCATCCTTTCGAGGGTAACAGCAGCTTCCAGTTTGATATGCAGGCGCTGCCTTTCGACTGCCTGGAAGTGTGGAACGGACCGATGCGCGAATCCAACCTGAAGGCGGTGGGGTTGTGGCAGCAGCTGCTGGCACGCGGGATGCGGCTGCCCATCAGCGGCGGCAGTGATTATCACCGTGATACCCCCTTCATCTTTTTGGGCGGACCGACAACGGGTGTGTACACGATGTCTGCCGGTGTGAGCGACATCATCGCCGCAATGCGGCAGGGGCACAGCTTTATCACATTCGCTCCCGACGGTCCAACCATCGAGATGCACGCCGGAGATGGCGTCATGGGAGATCTGGTGGCATGGCAGCAGACCCGGGAATTGAATTTTCATGTGCATGGGTTACTGGCAGGCGATGTGGTGCGGGTGGTGACGGGTGTATCCAGTGATGCTGTTTGTACCGCAACCTCAGACGGTGAATTGGAGATGACTTTTACCATGTCTCAACCCGGTTTTGCGCGGGTTGAAGTGCTGCGGGCGTTCCTGCCGGGGCTGCCACTGTTACCTGCGCTGCTGAGCAATCCAATCTACTTCACAGCTTGAGGAGCGCCAGGCGGGTGGTGATATCCTGCAGCAGGTAACCCGGTTCCAGCCACAGGCCGAAGATGACCTCGCTGGCCTGATTGGGGGTGATGGAGCGCGCCGGGTTGATCCACAAGAAGTTGGAGAGTAAAACGAAAAGAAAGAGCAGCCATAATATTCCGGGCTGGTCAGAAAGCCTCCTGCCGGCCAGAATCAAGGCGAATGGCAGTAGCGGCAGCAGGTATTCCATTTCGATGGGAACGCGCAGGAACATCAACTCGACTCCCAGGATGACTGCCAGGGAAAGCCAGTGTAATCCGTCAACCTGGGGTGTGGTCCCCTTATTTCTAAAAATTACATTACGAACTAATGTAACAATTCCCCATAAAACGACGGGCAGGCTGAAGAACATCAGGTTCTTATAAAAGAAGCGCCCAAACCTGAGCAGCGGCGTCCATAAAGCCGGGTCGCCGGTGCTTAAAACCAGCCAGCGACTCATGTCCCACTCCAAAAAGTCAAGCGGGGGCAGGAAAAGGATAAAGGACAATATCGCGACCCCAGCAGCGGTTGGAATGAGTTGGCGGCGCTGCTCTTTTTGAGTGAAATAGAGAAAGACCAGGAACAACCCGACCGGCAACACCGTAGAGAGACGGCTGCCGATGGCCAACGCCAGCACGATAGCGGCTGGCAGGTAGCTTTTCTTGAGCAGGAAATTGAAACCGAGGAAACAGAAGCCCAACGCCCACAGGTAATCTATAGTACTCGCGGCGTTGACCCAGAAGAACGGCTGAACCATCATGATGGCAGTCAGCAGTGTGGGATGGGGAAGACAGAAGTGCCGGCAAAGGCTGCGGAAGGAATTTAGCGTAACCAGAGCCATGAAGACTGTGCCAAGGTTCGAGAGCAGGCTGGCACCAACCAGGTTGAGAAAATATACAAAGACCTCATGCACGAAGAAACCTGGCAGGCGTGAAGGCACATAATCGAAGGTCGCGACGAAGTGCTGCCCGGTGCGCACCACACCGAGGGAATCGCTGTCACTGCCGTAACCGAGGAAAGCCAGCGGCACGTATAACAGCGCCGCGACCACCAGCAGCACCCAGGATGGCAGTGCTTCCACCTTTTCGGTCAGTCTACGTAAAGTAATACCGCTATCAGCCAATTTCATCCAATCTCTGGTGGTCTTGAAAATTCAGTGAAGTGGTACCGGGCAGCGCGGCGGGTCTAAAAAGTGTCGAAGATTCGCGGTACGCGCTGGTTAATCTGGCAGGTGACCTCGTAGGTGATGGTGTTCAGTTTCTCAGCCCACTCATAAGCGCTGATCTCTTCATCAGCGCTGCGCCCGATAAGGGTCACTTCATCTCCAACCCTGACATCGGTCAGTGGACCCAGATTGATCATAGACTGGTCCATGCAGACACGGCCGACGACGGGGTAGGAGCGCCCGTTGATGAGCACGCGCCCGTTGTTGGAGAACAAGCGGTTGAAGCCGTCGGCGTATCCCGCGGGGATGGTGGCGATCCAGGTATCTTCCGGGGCGAACCAGGTGCGGCCGTAGCCGATGGAGGTACCGCGGCTGACTTTCTTCAGGAACGAGACGCGGGTGATAAAGCTGAGGCCTGGTTTAAGTTCGACACTGTGGGAAGTTGGCTCACCCGGATAGAAGCCATAGATCATGATGCCCGGGCGCACCATATTCAGCCAGCTTTGGGGGTAATCGAGCACACCGCCTGAGTTGGCGCAATGAACGAGGGGGATCCGACAACCAATAGCGGTCTCAACCTCTGACACGACCGATTTGAATCTACAAACCTGTTCATTCGTATAGTCATTACCCATGGTATCACTCACCGGCAGGTGGGTAAAGATGCCTTCAAGCGTGAGGTTGGGGCAGGAGGAGAAAATGTATCGCGCCAACTCCGCCGCATCAGCTGGGGGAACGCCAATGCGCCCCATACCGCTATCCACCTTGAGGTGGACACTGGTGGAAAGTGAAAGGCGGTTGCACACCTGCTGCAGTTGGCTGATGTTCTCCCGTTCACAAACGGTTATCGTTATCCCGTGTTTGACGGCGCTTTCCATTTCCTCCTGAAATACCGGGCTGAACTTGAGAATTGGCAGCCTTATACCCGCCTCGCGCAGTTGGATGCCCTCTGGAACGGTAGCCACGCCAAGCCAATCCACACCGATCTGTTGCGCCATGCGCGAAACCTCCACGGCACCATGGCCATAAGCGTTGGCCTTGACCGCAATGAGGATCTTGCGCTCGCTGCCAATGGCATGGCGAATCCCTTCAATGTTGTAACGAATATTACCGAGGTGAATTCTGGCGTGTGTCTGGTAAAGCATAGGATTACCTTCCAGTTGGGTCACTCTTCTATGACAATTTTATTTACGTAAGGTGATGTACTGGCGGCCAGCAGCGCACCGTACCCCGGGTAAAAAGCCACCTCGTCTCCGGTAACCAGGGCATGCGCAGCATCCTGCACATCCAGCAGCAGATGGTCGCTGCTGCCTCCCAGGATAATAATGCCGGGGTCTTCGGGATCCAGGTTATCGATGACCACATCCTGGCGGCCAATGTTGCAAATGGCGCGTCGGCGGATGCCGCGGTCGGTGAACTCAGGAGTACCGCCGAAGGCATCCTGTCCGCGTATACCAATGGGGATGGAGGGTTTTTCCTCGAGTTCGATGATCTCGGCGACCACCCTAAAAGTATCCTGGCGTGTGCCGGGGAAGGGAGAACGATCGAGCACATTGCGACCAAGTAAAATGGTCTCACCAATGCGCAGCAGGTTGATCTGTGCTGGCATTCCACCAGCTAGCAGCAGGGGCAGGTTGGCGCTGTTGCCGCCGCACATCACCGGTAGTTTAATATCCAGTTCAGTTTCAGCCTGGTCGCGCAGCTCGATAAATTGTTGCATTTTCTCAGTGGTGGGGATGACCCCGCCATAGCAGGCCAGGTTACAACCCAACCCAGCGATCTCAATACCGGGGAGATGGTCCACTTCACTCAAAACTTCATTCAAACGGGTAGGCCAGATGCCTTCGCGCAGATCGCCCAGGTCAACCATCAATATGATCTGATGGATCTTGTTTTGCGCGCTGGCAGCGGCAGATAGTTTTTTAATTGTGACCAAATCGGAAACAAGTGAGATGTCCGCAAGGCGAACGACTTCGTCCACCCGGCTGGGGGTGGGGATGCGCAGCAGCATGAGCGGCAGTTCTGTACCGCTTTGCCGGATCAACTCAAGATTTTCCAGTCGTGAATCCGCCAGCATATCCGCGCCGCTGGCTTCGAGCACCCGCAAGACGACCGGGTGTGCGCAAACCACCTTACCCACGCAGGCGACTGAGATGCCGTGTGAGTGGCATAAATGGAGGATGGCGCGCGCGTTCTCCGCAATGCGTTGGGGGTAGATCTCAAGACGGGGTGCAATTTGTCTGGTCATGTCTCACTCTCGATCCAATTGACAAAAGTAGCTTTCACTTCATCCGGGAAGCGCTGCGCGATAGTACCCAACGCGGAAAAACGATAGGCGTCGTCGAGGATTATTGGAGTTCCGGGTGGGGGCAGCAGGTGTTTGCCAGCGCCTTTGCAGATCTGCCGCAGGATCTCCGCGCCGCCTTCGACTTTCGTCAGCGCACCGCCAGTGCCAATGACCCTTTTGACGGCGGTCAGATCCTTTCCTTTTACCACCTGCTTGCGACCGGTGGGGGTGTAAAGATCTGTTACCACAGCCGCGTGACGCCTGGCGCTGATCTCCACCGCCTTCGTGCA
>CAYMGO010000022.1:0-5923 GCA_964390015.1 uncultured Anaerolinea sp.
AGCACCGCCTTGATCCCTCGCGCCAGCTCAGCCTTTTCCAATCCCACGTGGATGGTCTTGGTGATGGCCTCATAATTCGTCACCTGGAACCCGGTGGGATTGCAGAAACCGTCCATCTCCAGTTTGACCTCGACACGGCGCCGGATCGTGTGATTCACATCATAGGGATCTGTGAATTTCTCTTCGGGCCCGGCGAACCAGGCAATGTGACAGCAATACAAACGTCTGCAGTCACTCCCTTTCTTCCACAATCCTGGCGCGTGGGCTTCGATCAGCATCTCAAGTAGCTCATTAACCATCGGGTCGTATTTCCGGTACATCTCTTCCCGTTTCGCAATTTTCAAAAGCTGCTCTTCTTCTGTTTCTGAGTCCAGGTTTATTTTGACATTCGCGAACAGGTTGGTCATGGTCATCCTCCATATCAGTCACTATTCTTAAATCATCCAGTCCAGCATCAACAATAACTGGCACACCAATCCTACCCCGCTCGTCACAGGCTTCCACTATGTGCTATGTAACGCCTTCCGGCTCAGACGGGCTTTTTGAAAGCCAGGTAGCCGTAAAGCACAGCGAAGACCCCGTACAGCAGGATGTTCAGCCACAGCATGCCATTGGCTGTCCCAAAAATCATGTCGATGATGCTGGCAATCAATCCCGTCACCGCCAGCACAAATCCGCCGATGATGATGGCACGCACGGCGATGGAATCCGCCTGCCCGTTGCGCGCCAGCCACACGATAACCGCGAGGGCGATGAAAGCCGACCCCCAGTAGCGTGTAATGATGCAGGCCAGATCATGCACCTCAAGATCGTGGCCATACACCACCAACCCAACATGGGGGATGAAGAACCAGATGAGCCCGAAGACCATCAGAATCACAGCCGTTGCAATGAACAAAATCTTGTGTGTCATTCAAATCCCTCCTGCGATCTCTGCTGAGATCGATGAACAGGCAAACTCGCCACAATCAGTGGCAGCTTGCCAGGCTGGCTTTCTCACGATGGAATTACTATGCTGTGGTTTTAGGGAAAGTGGGATGAAAGTGTTACGCTCATTTGACTGTAGCACTTTCAGTTTCGGAAATCAAGTACCTAAACCCATCATCTGATCGGATAGGTCGTTTTCAGACAACATCTCAGTCGCACTTCCTGAGTGTAACCGATTGCGATCTACCTGTCAGCCTTCACAGATCCTCAACCGTCCAGTACCTTATTGGTGCGTAAAGCACAATCATGTCACTCACGTGCCTGTATCGGCCAACATCCGTGAACAATGTGAATGGGATCGAATACTTTTGGTGGTTTTCATTATCCAGTACGACGATCGACTTGCAGCCGAAGAAATCAAGCAAATGAGCAACCTCATCGGGAATTCCCCAGGCGGACGGATTGGTCAACATAGTCGTCTGACCAGGAGTTGACATAGTAAAAGCCCTTGATTCGGTGTCATATTCTCCTGATACTTCATGCAGCTGGTTGTAAAAGTTTACGCTCATCCCCTGTTCTTTCCTTACGGCTGCCACGCCGGCGATGAAGCCGTAATGCCCTCGGGCAGCTCCAGTAGTGGTCGCACTTCCCCCGTCTCCACATCGACAATGAAAATATTGCGCATCACGGTGCTGTTGCCCACGGCGATCTCGCGCCCATCAGGTGACCAGGTGCACATCACGCTCTCAGAGAATTCCGCTTCAGTTAATCTGCGCAAATCGCTGCCGTCGCGGTTCATCACGTACAGTGCGAACATGTTGTAGGTCCCGTCGCGTTCCGAAAAGAAGGCGATACGCTGCCCGTCGTGCGACCAGGTGGGTTTGATGTTCGCCCACACATCATTGGTGAGCGCCATGTCGCTGTCATCAGCCAGGTTCTTCACATGGATCTGGCTGGAGCCATCATTCCGCGCCTGCTGCTCGACAAGCGACATGTACGCCAGGGACTGCCCGTCCGGTGACCACGCCGGGGTTTGGAAGAAGAAGTCATACGAGGGCACACTGTACTTGGTGATCTCGTGGGTCTCGAGGTTGTAGATGCGCCACCACCACGCTCCGCTGCCGTCGTGGGTGCGGAACGCCACCTGTGTGCCGTCCGGCATCCAGATGGGAAGGTCGTTTTCCAGATCCTCAGTCAGTCGTTGCGGATACTTGCCATCCGCATCCATGATGTAGATCTGGCTGCCTCCCCCGCCGCGGTTGGAGGTGAAAGCAATGCGCCGGCCATCCGGTGACCAGGCCGGGTCGGTATCCGCCAGCCACTCGTTGGTGATGTTGACCAGGTTGCTGCCATCCGGGCAGACGGTGTGGATATCGGAGTTCGCGCCGTCGGTGATCACCAGCGCGATCTTGCTGCACGGCACAGGAGATGTGGCTGCGGTAACCGACTCTGGAGTGGACTGCGCCTGGGTGATTTGCTCTGGGCTGGAAGCTGCTGTTGTGGCAACGACTGACTCGCCTTCCAGTGAGACCACCCTGTCCACTCCACAAGACACGAGGAAAATTACTGCTATTTGAAAAATAATCAAACTGGTCTTTTTCACCATGGAATTATAATCAATAGTCACGTGGTCCGGTGATGTGGGGAAATAACTGACTGCTCGCGAAACCCTCTTTTCTTGCACCGGAATTATAATTACCGGTAGAAAATTTCATTAAATGTGACGTTGGAAAACTTGTTGTGACCCTATCCGGCATTCCCTTTATCTTCATTTTTCTTCCGCTTTGTATTTTCTTTTATTACTTGTTCCCGGGTAAAACATACCGCGCGGTGATTCTTTTTATTGGTTCACTTTTCTTCTTTTTCTGGTTCGACCCGAATCATCTACAAACCCTGGGAATTTCCTTACTACTGAATTACTTCTCCGGATTAGCAATTGCCCGGTTAAAAAAGAAACATCCTTCGAGCAAACCTGCGCGCATACTGATGGTTACTGCTGTGAGTGCTAACCTGCTGCTGCTCTTCTTCTACAAATACTTGAGCTTTGTTCTCAGTAACCTGAACGCGAGCAATTTGCTGAACACGCAGTTATCAACAACCGCGCTTCCCTTAGGAATCTCCTACTTCACCTTCACCGGTATCTCCTACATTGTTGATATATGGCGAGAAGTAGAACCCGGAGAAAGGAACTTTCTCAACTTTGCCAATTACCTGATCATGTTCCCCAAGCTCATGCTAGGGCCGATCACGCGCTTCAGAGATGTCAAGGAAAACCTGCCTGGTGAGTGGTTCCATAACCCAGATTTCATTGTGGGCGGCGCGCGCTTCATCAGGGGGCTGGGGAAAAAGGTAATCCTGGCGGACAACTTCGCGCTGATCAGCAACAAAATCTTCGAGTCCGATTTTTCGAACATTACTTTTGGTGTCGCCTGGTTCGGCTTGTTTTCCTTTACATTGCAGATCTTTTTTGATTTTTCCGGTTATACGGATATGGCGCTTGGGCTGGGATCCTTGTTTGGCTACAGACTGCCGGAAAATTTCAACTTTCCTTACATCGCCAGAAGTGTTTCTGATTTCTGGCGCCGCTGGCACATGTCACTCACAGCCTGGTTTCGCAATTACATCTTTATTCCCCTGGAATTCAAGCGTAAAAAAGCCGGCCCGCTGCGTCAGCCGGTGAATCTGCTGATTGTTTTTCTGCTTACCGGTCTATGGCATGGTGCAGGCTGGAACTTCATAATATGGGGGGCGTATTATGGGCTCATATTATCCATCGAGGCACTTTATCTCGGCAAAAAACTCAAAAGGCTTCCACCTGCACTTCAACACATCTACTCCCTGACCATGATCCTGATCGGGTGGATCTTCTTCTGGTTGACCGACCTCAGTCGATGGGGGCCATTTTTCAGAGCTCTTACCGGAGGAAATGGCCCGTCAGCAGATTTTTCTTTGCGTTCGATGAATATCCTACTCTACACACCATTACTTATCCTGGGAGCACTTCTTTCAACACCCATCCCTGGTCAAATCGTATCTGGACTTAATCGTAAAGGTCTTACCGGTAAACTTGTACAGGTTATGGTTTACGTGGGCGTTTTCATTTTGGCAGTTAGTTACATATTGGCCAATGGATACCAATCTTTCTTGTACGCGCAGTTTTAGGGAAAACTGATGAAATATCACTTACAGCGGGTTTTCATCCTCATCTTCATACTAGGTCTGATGGTGGTTCCAGGTTACTGGATCTCCAGAAAAGGCAATTTCCCGAAAAACTCACTCATAGAGAATCGTGAATTGCAGACGTTTCCTGAATTCAGCATTGAGAAGATCAAGATAACTGCCTGGTTGCTCAAGGAAGGCCTGTTTGAAAACGCGCGCGTTTACTTTCTGGATCCTTTTTCCCGGCGGACTTTCCAGAACGATTTTATACAGGCATCCACCGATCATTTCCCGCTCCGCATACCACTCACCCGCCTGGCCAAACTAATGGATAGGGTGATGATCCAACTAACTTACGCGTTTCTACCGGATAAGGCATTGCCTACAGACGCGTTCTCCGGTATCTACATTACCAGAGATGAGCAGACAACTTTTAAAGGGATACCTCTATTTAATGCAGAAACCACCACTTTACTCAACCAACGCATGAAAAACTTGGAGGACATAGCAAATAATCATCCAGACATCAATGTCTACCTGTTTTATTTTGACAACCTGGCTTATTCCATTTTTGATCCGCGGCTTCCACATATAAGTGGTCTGGATGGAGGTCGTGCATTAAATTACGTGGAGGAAAACCTGCCGAATGGAATTCACTATGGAAAAGTGATTTTTAAAGACTTAGATGATCAAAATCAGTTTTACTACCTTACAGACCATCATCTGAACATCCACGGAGAGTGGAAGGTTTACCAGGAACTCTATGACTTGCTCAGCACCGATTATCCGGGTATCATCCCAAAGCATGAAACAATTAAATACTTGACATTTCCGGGGCTGGAAATCTTGGGGACTTATGCCAGAGATTCATTGTATCCGTTTGAGCCTGAGACCTTTGAAATGGGGCTCGTGGAATTACCTCCGCACAAGATTATCCACAGCGGAGAGAATCCAACCTACACCAACAGCTCGGCTTATTTACAGGGCGAATTTGATAAAGATCCGTACGCTCCACATTACCAGGAGTTCTTCGGTGAAAACGTGGGGTATGTGATCTATAACTTTGAGAATAACGCGACGAAAAATCTCTTGTTGTTCGGATCGTCCAACAAGATTCCTGTTCAACCCTGGATTGCCTCACACTACAAAGAATCCTACTTTGTCAACCTGAGAATAGAGGATACTTTTTCGTTGGATACATTTCTTGAAGAATATCACGTCGATGACCTGGTCATACTCACCGACATGAACGAACTTCTGGATCCCCGGTTAATAATCCAACCATAAAAACCGGATTTCTCCGCGTTCCCCTCCCATGACTTTGCAACCTTTGTATTAGAATTGATCAGACACCAATTATTGATTATTCTCTTATGAATTCAACGAAACAGCGATCAGTACTGAAATCCTCCACCAACATCACCTGGTGCCCCACCAGCCTGCTTGTGATCACAGCCGTGATAGCCGCATTATACATAATCACGGAGTGGGTGTTCATCTTTACCCGACCCTCATTCCTGCAGACCATCCCATTCCTGCAGAAATCTCAGGCTTTTACTGCCTCAGCCGGCTTGCTGGTTCTGGCGTGTTTCCTCGTTCTCACACTGATCCAGCTGCCCGGTGTGCTTTTCCGCAATGCAGTGTTCAGGAAGATATTAACAGCAATCGCTCTCCTGTTGCCCGCCTTGCTGCTCGCTTCAATGGCGCTGATGATGCTGGATAATTTCACATACACCGTCTTCCATTTTGGTATCGTCTCGACCAGCGGTTTGAGCCGCGCACTTTACGGGGTAATTTTCTTGCTCCTTGTCTTGTTTCTTCTCTTCAAACTGCTTGA
>CAYMGO010000022.1:6023-27769 GCA_964390015.1 uncultured Anaerolinea sp.
TCCGGTGAGTCATTGAGAGCGCTCAACACATTCTCCAACGCACAGGGAACCATCGGTTCGCTGACCGCGATACTGACCGGAAAATACCCGGTGGACACCCGGGTAATCTACTCATCCGACATGCTGCAGGGCCAGGATGCTTACCAGCACCTGCCGGACATACTGGAGGATTACGGTTATTACACTGCACAGCTTAGCAACGCGGTCTACGCGGATGCGTACAAGACCAACTTCCAGGATGCCTTCAAAGAAGCCAACGGACGCTCCGCCGAACTGGACCCGTTGATGTTCACACTCGGCAGGTATTATGCGGGCATCAATCACCTCTTCCAGCAAGAGGTGATTGAAAGGCTCAGCACCAGGCTTGAGCACATTTACTTCATCAACGATATGGCCAATCCTTACCAGCAGGTCACTGAAGCCCCGGTGAAGTTTAACGACCGGCAAAAATTAAATCATCTCTTCAATCTGTTGGAGGAAAGCCGGCAGCCCGTTTTCGTACACCTCCATTGGATGGGTACCCACGGCCCGAATTACTACCCGGAGGAGCAGGTGTTCTCAGCCGGCTATAACATTGAGCACCAGGGTGCCAACAGCCAGCTTTTCTATTACGATGCGCTGTTGGAATTTGACCAGGCGGTTCAGGAGATCTACTCATTCCTGGATGAAACCAACCTGCTGGAGAATTCCATCCTGGTGGTCACCAGCGACCACAGCCAAAAGTGGACTAATTCAAGGATCCCTTTGTTGGTGAGATTCCCACGAGGTGAACACAACGGCGTCGTCAACCAGAACGTTCAGACCATCGACATCGCGCCAACTCTGCTGGATTACCTTGGGATTGCGACCCCCGGTTGGATGGCAGGTCAATCGCTGTTATCCCCTGACTATGAAACTCTCCCGATCTACACCGCCAAGATACCCAGATCCAGCAAAGACCCCGTGACTGGCAAGGTGATTTATCCCGAATCCAGACCGCCGTTTTACCAGTTTGGGCGCATGTCAGTGATCGTGTGTGACCAGTGGTTCGAACTAGATCTGCAGGAAATTACTCTGAAAGAAGGCCATGTCAAGGAATACCCGTCAGCGTGTGCAGTGTCCATCGGAAAACGAGAGGCACTGAATCTACTCATCGATCACCTTGAGAGGTACGATTTTGATACTACATCACTTGATCAGTTTGAGGAATCACTGGTTGAGGTAAGTACACAATAAACTGGCGTCCCAGAAAAACAAGATAATTGATCGATCACCGATCGAAGTGCAGGATGAGCAGGTTGCCTGAGAAAGAATCTGCCAGGTGTTCAGGCAGGTTCCCGAGGTTGGCCAGGAAGCGCTTACGCGATCCAAAGCCCGGGATGACAAGCAGGTCGCTCTCGATATGCTTTTCCAGGTCATTCACCCGCAGCGAACCGACCATCTCGTGCACAATGACCGGGATTCCACTATGATTCTTACCCACAATATGCCTGATCACCGACAGGTAACTCTTATCTGCCAGCGTTTCCAGCGGGACGTTTAATTCTTTGGCAATCGTCATGTTCGCCTGTACGACGCGACGCAGCACGGCTGGCGTTACCACACCTGATGGTAACAGGAGCAAGACTCTACGCGTCCCATTAAGCGGCTGGGTCAATTTTCCCACCATAACCGGCGAATCAGAACCCCAGATCACCTCATCCAGCACGGTTCCTAAAACGCTGGTTTTAAACGTACGTTTTCCTCGCCAGCCCATCAATATCAAAGTTGACTCGCGTTCTCGCGAAACCTGCAGGATTCCGCGCGCATAAGAGTCAGCCAATCGAGGAATAAGTTCATAACGCGTTTCTGGATCTTTGAGCACTTCGGGCACCCGGTCAAGTATTTCTTTCTGATGTGCCAGGTTGGCAGACTGGTCACTGCGGTCGAGCACCACATTCAATGCAATGACCTCCCCCCCGCCGCCCTTGGCGAGCAAACCAGCCAATGAGAGCAGGTGTTCCTGCGTGGCAGGGTTGGAAATGGGAACAAGGATGCGTTGGAACAAAGGAAGTTCCTTAAGTTCACCCTCATCCTGGTGTAAACCAGGGGCAGCCCGCTGTACGATCAACGGCGAAGTGATAGAGGTCAATAAGATCATCAGCATCGCCGCGTTGAAAAGCTCGGTAGTGAAAATTCCAAGCTGCATACCAATGATGAGCGTTGGAATCGTAACGGCAGCCTGTGCGTGGGATAGACCAAAAACCGTCCAGAATTCTGCTTTGCTGTATCGAAAGATTTTTGCAGTTATCAATGAAGCCAGGAACTTGGAAACATATGCCACAACAAGGATACCAAGCGCCAGGAAGATCACTCCCGGATTACGCACCAGCGTCAACGGATCCGTGATCATCCCGCTGTATAGCAGGAAAACTGGAATGAAGAAGGATTCTCCCATGAAGAGCACATGGCTGGCTACCGGACTATGGCGCGGCAGTGTCGCGTTGATCGCCAGACCTGCCAGAAAAGCCCCCACCACTTCATGCACGCCGATGAGCTTGGCACCCAGAGCCGCGATAAAAAGCAGGACGATGACAAACTGGAATTCAACGGTCCTTCCCTTTACCTTTTGGAAAAACCATTTACCAACCCGGGGAAGGATGAACAGTACGACAAGTGTAAAAATAACCAGAAGGATAAGTAGCTTGATAAAATAACCGACTTCAAGTTTGCCGCCATCTGCGCCTAAAACAATTGCCAGGATTATGAATGCACCGATATCGGTAAGAATGGTTGCCCCAGCGGTAACCGCCACTGCTTCGTTTTTCGTAACCCCCAACCTGGTGAGAATGGGGAAAGCCAGCAGCGTGTGAGAAGCGAACGCCGAGCCGAGTAAGATGCAACCAAGCAGGGGTAGATGTATGATCCAACCCAGTGCCATCCCGATTAATTGAGGGATGGCAAATGTTAACAAACCAAATATCGCTGATTTTCCCCTTACTCGCATGAACTGGTGAAAATCCACCTCCAATCCGGCGCTGAACATCAGGTAAATAAGCCCGATGGTGGAAAGAAATTCCATGCGGTCTGTTGCTGCCAGGATATTGAACCCATTCGGACCGATCAGCATACCCCCAAAGATCACACCAACAATACCCGGCAGATGAACGCGCTCAGAGAGCAGCGGCATGACCAGGATCAACGTCATGACCACCAGAAAAAAAATAACGGGTTCTTCGATGGGCTGCATCAGAGAACTCCGATCATCATTCCTGTTACTAACTGAAATATGTAAAATATTTTTGTCGTAGGCGTAAATGCCGGTTAATCCCGGTTTCCTTGTTAAGGCATTTGTTGTACTTACATTTGTATTATACGATTAACAATGGATATCTGTTCCACAAACTAATCTCGCGATCAAGCAACTGGATGTGAAACATGCATAAAAAAATTGAGTCCACTAAACGCAAACCGCGCCTGGGTTTAGGCGCGGTTTTTTGTGGAAAGGATGCGAATTACTTACCGAGGATCTTGTACATCCCGGTGCCGCAAACCGTGCATTTTCCTTTCATCGCTTTGCGGCCATTTTTCATGGTCACTTCCGCGGTTTCTTTCATTTCTGTCTTCTTCTTACATTTCATGCAATATCCAATCACTGCCATTTTTTACCTCCTTTGGATTTGGCGGTTTCTAATTAGATTCAATCTAATCTGAATTCATTATAGCAGTAACTTTAACGAATTTGTCAAGCAATTTTTATGCAATTTTTTCGTGTTTTTTGTCATTTCAAGTGCTTGCCATTCCCACCAATTTAGTCTTTAATATAGAAGACTAGATCAATTGTCAAGGAGACAGACATGACCCCACCTTCCGAGAAATTCCACGGTCGCAAAGCCTTCACTCCCACCCCATTGAAGCGACGCACCCCTGTTCCCTCCGATATCGAAATAGCGCAGGAGGCAACACTTAAGCCGATCACGCTCGTAGCAGAAGAGTTGGGTCTTCTGCCTTCTGAGACGGAACCTTACGGTGATACCAAGGCCAAGGTTCGCCTTGAAGTGCTGGAAAGGCTCAAACACATTCCGGATGGCAAATACATCGACGTGACCGCCATCACACCCACACCGCTGGGAGAAGGTAAGACGACCACCACGGTGGGCTTAAGCCAGGCGTTGGGTGCTCACCTCGGTAAAAGCGTGATGACCTGCATCCGCCAGCCTTCTCAGGGTCCAACCTTTGGCATAAAGGGAGGCGCAGCCGGCGGCGGCTACTCACAAGTGGTACCAATGGAAGAGTTCAACCTGCATCTCACCGGTGATATCCACGCCATTTCCGCCGCCAACAACCTGATGGCTGCTGCCATCGACGCGCGCATGTTCCATGAGAGCCAGGCGACGGATGAGCAGCTGTTCAACCGCCTGCTGCCAGCGGACAAGAGCGGCAAACGTCACTTTACCCGCGGCATGGTCGCCCGACTGGAGAAGCTCGGTATCACCGTTTCTGATCCTGACGATCTGAACGAGGAACAGAGGCGCAAGCTCTGCCGCCTGGATATCGACCCCGACACCATTACCTGGCGACGTGTGGTGGATACCTCTGATCGCTTCCTGCGCGGCATCACCATCGGGCAGGGACCTGAAGAAAAAGGCTTCATCCGCCAGACCGGTTACGACATCACTGTCGCCTCTGAGATTATGGCCATCCTTGCGCTCACCACCAGTCTGCGGGATATGCGCGCACGTTTCGGGCGCATTGTTATCGGCATCAGCCACGGCGGTGAAGCGGTTACAGCAGAAGACCTGGGCGTTGCTGGCGCCATGACAGTGCTCATGCGTGACGCCATCAAGCCCACCTTGATGCAGACAGTGGAAGGAACACCTGTGTTTGTGCACGCAGGGCCGTTTGCCAACATTGCCCACGGCAACTCCTCCATCCTCGCCGACAAGATCGCGCTCAAGCTGGCTGATTACGTTATCACCGAAAGCGGCTTTGGCGCTGACATGGGTATGGAAAAGTTCATGAACATTAAGTGCCGCTACTCCGGCTTACTCCCTTCCGTCGTCGTACTGGTAGCCACCGTCCGCGCACTCAAGATGCACGGCGGCGGTCCGAAGGTAGTGGCTGGCAAACCTCTCGACCCGGCGTACACATCAGAAAACCTGGAGCTTCTAAAAGCGGGCCTGCCCAACATGTTGCACCATATCAAGATCGCCCGAAAGTTTGGCATCCCGGTGGTCGTGGCAGTCAACCGCTTTATGCCCGATACACCAGCAGAACTGGAAATGGTGCGTAAATCAGCGGTTGAAGAAGGCGGCGCGGAAGACGCAGTGATCTGCGAGCATTGGGAGAAAGGCGGTGCCGGCGCGATCGACCTGGCGCACGCGGTCATCAAAGCCGCCGAGAAGACTACGAAGTTTGAGTTCCTTTACCCTCTGGAGTGGTCCATCAAGGAAAAGATCGAGACTATCGCACGCGAGATCTACGGTGCTGAAGGGGTTGACTACCTGCCCGAGGCTGAAGAGCGCATTGCTGAGTACACCAGGCTTGGATTCGATAAGCTGCCCATCTGTATGGCCAAGACCCACCTCAGCCTTTCACATGACGCCGCTCTCAAGGGAGTACCCAAAGGTGTGCGCATCCCCATCCGTGATATCCGCGCATCAGTCGGGGCCGGGTTCCTGTACCCGCTCCTGGGCACCATGTCCACCATGCCTGGGCTGCCCACCCGCCCAATGTTCATGGAAATCGATATCGAACCTGAGACCGGCAGGATCATCGGACTGAGCTAAATGCTCTGAATTGAAAATCCCACGGAATAACAATCAAGACCCTGGCTGTAAAAATAAACCGGGGTCTTGTTTTGTGCTTTGGGTGCTTGAACGGATTATCGAACTTATTTGATGGAAAAGTACCTGTAAGCATATTCGTCATCAGTAGAAGGATCACCATCATCAGGGTAGTAATAAGCGAGGAGAACCGGGCTTGCACCTGTCGGGATGTACACCGCTTCCCAACCGCGCATTTTTGTGCCGGGGAAACTACTCTCCTTTAATAACGGAAATTCCGGAGTGTCCTTCAGGGTATAGAGACCATCATTGTAAAGACGAGAACCGCTCGTATCAATTGCAAAGAATTCACCATAACCTTCTGGAGTTTCATTCTTACTGATATTACGGACCTCCAATTGCAGCAGCAGAAATTCTCTACCTGTTGGCGGTGGTTCATAATAGGTGCTGCTCGCTTCGATGATGGTTGCGGCTTCGGCTCCCCTGATAGTATTCAGAATGTTCAACTCCCTGGTAGTGGTGATCACGATTTGGCCTGGTAGTGCCGGGGCTTCAAATGCAGTCCCAATCTCGTTGGGCATAATCCCTGCCAGGTCAGCTGGATAAGGAATGGATGCTCCTTCTTCGAGAGCAAAAAACCTGGTAAGCGGTTCCTCTGAATCGGGGTCGATGAACACCAGCATCAGGTTGGATTCATTAACGGGAATGATCACGTCCACCCACCCTTCAACGGTTTCGGCGGTGAACATATCCTCAAAAACGAATTCCGGTGCAGGAAATCCATCAAAATAATCCCGATAAGTAGCACCGCTGCTCCCGGTAATTGGGACGTCAGAACTGCCAAGTGAATGAGCGCTATCGTCCATCGAGGTGCAGCGGATGAATAATTTAGCTGCCGCGTACTCCTGCCCAGCGGGCAACGCTGGCGCCTGCCAATCATCGGTATTCAGCAGCTCAAGCGCTGCATCGCCGCGCAGGAACTCCAGCATCTCGATCTCCCAGCCCGGGAAAGACATCCGTGTCCCGAGCGGGTAGGGATTGGCTCGCGAGGTACCCTGGCCGGATGATACCGGGCTGATGGATTCCTGCTCTTCCGGAACTTTTGCGGGCTCCGAAGGTTCATCTCCCTCAACAATGACGATCACCGGTTCAGCCGTTTCCGCCGGGGAGGAAGGGCTGCCGTCACGATCTAAGATTGCTGAGATTGGATTATTGCACGCAACAGAAACGAACAACACAACGGTTAGAAGAGCGATGAACCTGCCTGTCAGACGGATGTTCGCACTCATGGTGACCTCGCTTTTTGGTCGAAACCCGTTTGTGAAACCAAAATCAGTATAGCAAAATGGGAAAGGTATTTCAATTAGAGATCGCCTTCCTATTCTGCCACTTGAAACTGCTTTTGAAAATTCCTATAATGAAATCAGATAGTTCATACAATAACTTCAATCACAACTTATACAATCGTGGCATGTACTGTGTAGGTGAACTGGTAAAACTAGGAGGTATCATGATCTCCACAGCGTATCACAAATATCGCATCCTGGTCATTCTCTTTCTCGTTCTCCTATTGGTCTCGTGCAATCTGCCATTTTTTTCAGAAAAGACCGGCAACACCTACGAAAATGATGCCAATCTTGAGGACTTCCCGGAACTGGCAGTTTTCGGGGAACTGGCTTCGGTTCATGGCAAAACAGTAAGAACTGAGGTGGATGCCAATTCAAAGGAAATAAAGTTAGATGAGGATGTATCGCTTCTGGTTCCCAAGGGTGCCTTTCCAGAATCTAACCAATTGGAAGTAACCCGAATCGATGTGGCCTTCGATAAAATCGCCATAGATGCCAGTGCAGGAAAATTCTTCGCCATCAATACTTCCCAGGATGTACCACTACTCGGCGCACCAGTTGTTCTTCAAGTTCCCGGATTCAGTAGTGAAGTCAACGTTGTGCGTTATGAGGATGGTCAATGGGTGAAGATTCCTGTAGACCAGGGTGAAACCGTTCAAGTGAGCATCGATCACTTTTCCAAAGGGATATTCGGGTTCTTTGAATGGTGGTCAGAGAGGGATATTGAACTGGGAGAGACTCTAGACAGCATGGATAATAATTCGCCGCAATCCCGCATGCGGACGCACATAGAACAGGGTGATGAGAACGTCCAGGGTTTCTTTGGGGTAAATGAGCAAAGCGAAAAAACGGGTGAGGAGCTGTGCGCTGAGATTATCGCGGTATTAGGAGAATACAATCAGAAAAGCAACCGGCAATTTCCCGATGTAGGCGGGTTTTCCTCGTCCATTAAACTCGCAGATTTTCTTTTTGCCGGGTCAAGTCCATCTGAAACCGGAGGACCCTTTTGGCAGGCAACAAAAGATTCCATGGTAGAAATTGAATCCAGGCTTCTAGGAGAAGCGGAACAGGTAAGCCCGGCTGAATTACTTCGCATCGCGTTGGAAGCAAACAACGGTAACATTCCATTGGCGGTTCTTGCGGCGCACAATTATCTAAAAGAGCTCACGTACAAAGGGAGGAACTCTTATTCACCAAAAGATGGTATTGATCCAGAATATGGCGTTCCAGCCAGTCGATTACAGTCGTGGCGAGAAAGTGATAATATTACGGCCTCCGGTGAATATGACAAGATGGGGCCTCTATACCACATTTTCGCTGCCATGTCCGGTGCTTTGTGGCTGCCAACAAGCGCTTCCGGACCCGGAATCGCTGCTGGTGAAGCCTTCCTGCGCACCTTCCGGGTAGGAGGAGACCGACCGGATACTGAAAAAGCAGCTGCTGATCTGTGCGGGATCGATGCTGCAGCGTGGTTAAGAGACAACTCTCCCACAGGTGACAAACCTGTAAAACCACCAACTGATATTGAAGGGGATCCTGATTTGGGGACAATTCCGGATACTAATGTCGAGGATCAAGATTTCATCATTATCAGTGACTTGCACGGAGCTTATTGTGACGAACCAGAAGGCACATTTGCTTACACGTGGCAGGTCAATATTTTACAAGATGTTGAAAGTAGTATCTACATAGGAACCATTAAATGGCATAACTGCCCTGGTGGCGGCAGAGTAGCCTATCACGTGGTGGGCGAACCCCAGCCGGGAGAGAAAATCATCATGCTGACCGGCACAAAAATGGATGGCGGTGGAAAATTGTTTGATGAGTCTCTCGACTACGGGACCTTCTACCTCGATCTGGAGAATGGGCAGCTGACAGACCCACCGGAAGAATGAAAAATCGCTAAACCTACACAACAAACGGTGGCATTCATAATAGAGGCAAGATGATCTGTCAATATTTCCGCAGATCAGGCAGGTTTGAGCCAATCCAATATTTGCAAAACTTTAACTGACAAACGATTTAGGTTAGTGGAATCCCCTCAGGTATAATAACAAATGATTCCTGCCTCACATGGAGCCTAAAATGCATTACTTTGCTGCCCCGGAGCTCAAGCAATACGCCGTCCGTTACCTCACCCGTTGGGGTATCACAGATGAGGACGCTGCCATCGCTGCCGACGTGCTGGTGAGCGCGGACATGCGCGGAGTGGATTCCCATGGGCTCATCCGCCTGCAGAATTATTACGGCTCGCGCCTGGAACAGGGTTTGATCGAGCCACAGGCAGCGCTAACCGTGCTGCGGGAAACTTCAAGCACGCTTTCTCTGGATGCCAATAACGGCCTGGGGCACCCGGCGGGGGTTAAAGCCATGCGCCTGTGCATCGAAAAAGCCCGGGAATCAGGTCTGGCAATGGTAACGGTACGCAACAGTAATCATTACGGCATCGCCGGTTACTACGCCATGATGGCGTTGCCGGGTGGCATGATCGGGGTAAGTTTCACCAATTCCGGTCCGTTGGTGGCACCCACGCACGGGCGCAAGGCAATGCTGGGCACAAACCCCATCGCGGTGGCCGTTCCCGCGGGGAGCAACCGCCCTTATGTGTTGGATATGGCCACCAGCATTGTTCCGCTGGGGCGTATCTCCGTTTATCAGAAAAACGGAAAACCCATCCCTGCCGGCTGGGGTATTGACCCCGAGGGTAACATCACTGCAGACCCAACCAGGGTGATCGAAGGCGGCGCGCTGATGCCGCTTGGCGGACCCGAATTGCTGCGCGGTTATAAGGGCTACGGTCTGGCGCTGTTGGTGGATATCTTCTCGGGTGTTCTGGCGGGAGCCGGGTTTGGCGAGCAGGTGTATGGTTCTTCCGCCCCCGGTGCTTCTCGCATCGGGCATTTCTTTGCCGCCATCCGTATAGACGCCTTCCGCGATCCAGCGGAGTTCACAGCCGATATGGACTCGCTGCTGGGGTCGCTGCGCGATTCGCCCAAAGCCGCGGGTGAGGAACGCATTTATATTCACGGTGAGAAAGAATTCGAAAAGGCAGAGCGCGCCCTCGTTGAGGGAGTGCCGCTAACGGATGTGGCGGTTAAGACCCTGATCGAAGCCGGAGAACGGGCTGGTGTGCCGTTCAACCCCTCCCCGATGAAAAGGGATTAAACCTCAAGTCATTTCTGTATCAAAATACAGGCTTCGTAACCATCCAGTTTGAGCCAGCCATTCTCGATCTCCGGCTGGTTTCTTTGTTTGTTGGTAAGCAGCACTTCCCACTGGTGGCGGGTAACCTCACCCCCCAGCGCCAGCTTGGAGCGCCGACGCGCGAAATTCAGCGCAACCAGGATGGTTTGCGCTGAATCCTGGCGCAGGTAGGCAAGCACGCGCTGCGGGTTGTGATGCAGCGGGATGAACATACCGTGCTGCAGCGCCGGGTAAGTACGCCGCAGGTGAAGCAGGGTTTTATAAAAATTCAACAGAGAATCCGGGTCAGCGACCTGTGCCGCCACGTTGCGTTCGGTATATCCCGGGTGCAGTTTTAACCACGGCTTGCCCCTGGTGAAACCCGCGTTCTCATCCGCGCTCCACTGCATTGGTGAACGGCAGCTATCCCTGCCAACCGGCACTGGCCAGTAGCGCTTTCCCAACGGATCCTGGATCTCAGACCGTTTGACACGGATATCGCGCATGCCGATCTCTTCACCCTGGTACAGAAAAGGTGTACCGCGCAGCGTGAGCAGCATCGCCGCTGCCACTTTGAGCTTTTCATCACTCCTGCCCGCCCGCAAGCGGGTGGCAGATCGTGGATTGTCGTGATTGTTCAACACATGATTCGGCCACGCGCCGTCCACCAGCAGCTTTTCCTGGCGCAGCACACACTCCAGGTAGCGTGCCGGGTTCCACGGACTTTTAAGCATGGAGAAATCAAAGGTCGCGTGCAGCTTGCCGGGTCCGCAGTAGCTGGCTGCCTTTTCCGGAGTGGGAATGAAGGTCTCACCAACCGCGTAGCGATCAGGGTATTCATCAAGTACCTTACGGATATCTTCCACTACACGCTGCATTTCTGGCTGGTTGGTATCATACACGTGGTGCTGGCGGTCGAAAGGCCGAATACCGCACTTCGTCGGATTGTCGCGCAATTGTTCATCCTTGTAAAACTGGTTGAAGACATCCAATCTGAAACCATCAACTCCGCGGTCAGCCCAGTAGCGGAAGACATTCATCATTTCCTTGTAAACTTCTGGGTTACGCCAATTCAGGTCAGGTTGCTCCGGAAAAAACATGTGGTAATAATACTGTCCGGTGGCTTTATCGTACTCCCACGCTTTTCCGCCGAAAATAGCCTGCCATTTATTAGGAGGGGCGTTCCTCCCTTCCGGACTTTGCTGCCAGATATACCAGTCTCGTTTGGGGTTATCAAGTGATGATCGGGATTCAACAAACCAGGGGTGCTGGTTGGAAGTATGATTTAACACCAGGTCAAAGATGATGCGAATTCCGCGCTCATGAGCAGCTGCCACCAGGCGATCAAAATCCGCCATCGTTCCATATTCACGGTCGATCTCGTGGAAATCGGCCACGTCGTAACCAAAATCCACGTCAGGTGAGGGATTGATAGGAGAGAGCCAGATTGCATCAATCCCCAGGTCTGCCAGGTAATCCAGTTTTTCAGTAATCCCGCGTAAATCACCGATGCCGTCACCGTTGCTATCTGCAAAAGAACGCGGATAGATCTGGTAAATAACACCGTCCCGCCACCACAAGTGTGAATTCTCCATGCCTTCCTCCATGAGGCTTGATTTTAGCATAGCTGCGATTTTTACAACGGCTTCGGAGTATTAAACCAGCGCTAAATATCTATTTCTCTGTTATCATCACCACAGATCTGGGAGGTGATCGGGTAGTCCTCGCTACTACGGACTCAGACAATAATCCACGATGGATCTAAGCTGCGGGATGCGATGGAGGGGATAGCACATGTACTTTGACCTGGGTGCCTTTCTTCGTTACAACTACAAGGCATTTTTCAAGAGCAGGGGGAAACACTACCGCCTGACACTCAGGCGCGTTCTTGTTTTGATCATCTGGTTGCTGCTCTACATACCAGCGCAGATCATCAACCGGATATTTTTCCTGTTGGACGAGCTCTTTTTCCCGCGTTACCGCCAGCAGCAAGTCAGGCAACCGGTCTTCATCATCGGTAACCCACGCAGCGGCACCACCTTCCTCCATCGGCTGATGGATGAAGACAAACAGCACTTCACGTCCTTCAAGGTATGGGAAATGATCTTTGCACCTTCGATCACCCAACGCAAGCTGATTTGGGGACTGCTGGCGATTGCCCGCCTGGTCGGCGCACCACTGCAGAAGATGAAGCAAAAACTGAACAAAAGCATTGAAGAACAAACCAAAGCCCACGCCGTCAGGATCGACGCCGCCGAAGAAGACGATCACATCCTGATCCATGCCTGGAGCAGCGAGACCCTGTGGGCGCTCTACCCGATCGCAGAGGAGATGCTGCCCTACTTTTACTTTGATAGAGATATTCCCCGCCCGCAGCAGGACAGGATCATGAAGTTTTACCACAGCATGGTCAAGCGCCACTTGTACGCTCACGGCGGAAACCTCACCCTGCTATCAAAGAACCCGGCGCAAACCCCCAAGATTGCCAGCCTGCTGCGCACCTTCCCCGATGCGCGCTTCATCAACCTGGCACGCAGTCCATTTAAGTCAGTTCCCTCGATGATGAGCTTTATGGCGGCCGGCTGGCACCTGTTGTGCGATCCACTTGAGCAGTACCCGCATCAGCAGGAGTTTTTCGATGTCATGGGGTTTTTCTACCGTTATCCCCTCGAGTACTTTGAACAAAACCCCGGGGGTTGTCTCTTCCTGCGCTATGAAAACATGGTGCAGGATCCAAAGACCACCATCCAATCTGTATATCAATTCCTTGAACTGCCATTTTCTCCTCATTTTGAACTGACTGTCGACCGGGAAACAGAAAAAGCCAGCCGCTTCCGCAGCGAACACCAATACTCGCTCGAAGAGATGAACCTGACGGAGCAGCGGCTACTGGACGAATACAAAGATATTTTCTCTTTTTATGAGTTTGCAGAAACACAAAGTGAACTGCCTGAAGAAGGCACTTTTACACGCATCAAGGAATGGCGTATCACCAAAAAGCGCTACAAAAACCTTCAGAAGAAACAGCTCCGAAAAGCCAGGCGGCAGCAAAGAAGGCAGATCCGGCTGGAATAACAATGCTTCTGTGCCTGTAATTTTCCAATTTTCCTCAACACGCCACGCATCAAAAAACGTCCCCGTCCAATATAATATTACTGAGCGTTTCACACATTGCGCCAGATAAGGAGCATCGATGTCTACCAAACAATTAACCAGAATGGCTTTCTTCTTCCTGATGGCACTGTTGGTCACCGCCTGTTCCGGTGCTCAACAGTCAATCACCCCAACGTACAGCGCTGAACCAACACCAACCACGATCAACTTAGAAGCAGCAACGGAAACACCGATAGGGCCGGGTGCACCCCCGGCAACAGAATCCGGGATGCTCGTTGACGATGACCTGGTGCATCTGTGGGCACGGAGCGGAGTGCTCAGCCCACTCGAGATCCCGGATATTGCCACAGGTTCTCCAGACTCCACGCCAGGCTGCGGCAATCCGCAACTGACCAGTTTCGAGGAGTCGGGTAACGAGATCTATCTCACACTGGATTATGAACAAGCGTTGATTCCCGCATCGATCAACCTTGTAATGAGAGAACTCACCAACGGTATTACCCGCGTGGAAATACTGAACACCAGCACAGGCCTGGGAAGGGAGATTTTTAACGAAAACACCAGTCGCGTCAGTACGATTCTCGCAAATAATGATTGCACGATGAGTGTTGTTTTGCCGGTGGATATCGATTTCGCTGTGAACACGGTGATCATCGGCTTCAGCGACCTGGCAGCCGCGGCGCTGCTGGACGCGGTTGAACTGGTGGGCAGCCCGGTCACTTATGAAGAACCACTGGTCTATTGGCGGGTTCCTCTACCCGGCATCCCGGTAAGCCTTACCATAGACCCGTTAAACCAGGTATACGTCTCAACCGCATCAAATGAATTACTAAAATACGACATTGAAGGCAATCTTCTGGAAGAGTTCACCGCGCCGACCAACGGCAGCATCACGGATCTGGCAATCGATGCCGGCGGCAACCTGGTGCTCAGCGATGGTGATTTCGGTGAGTACATCATCCTATCACCCGATGGAGAAAAAACCCGCGGCGGCGGAGACGCCCCGACCATGCAGGTGGCAGTTGGACCCGGGCAGGAGAATGTGTACATGTTGGGCAATCTGGGAGGGCTGTATTACCTGCTCAGTTACGTGCCCGGCAGCTACGAGATCATCAACCCGCTACCTCTTGATGGTACCTCTTACGCAGGATTGGCCTTTAATGCAGACAACAAACTTTACACAATGCGCGATGAAGATGGTTTCCTGGTGGAAATAGACCATCTTTCAGGGCTCGAGGTCAACAGCATCCCCCTCAAGGAGTACGACCAGCGCGGGGTTATGCCGCAAGACCTGGCGATAGACCGGGATGGCAACTTCTACGTCCTATTCACTACCAGCGCTGATAACACGGCGATAAGGGTCTACGATCCGAGTGGTTTCTATATGCGTTCGTTCGGTGTTCTCATAGATCAACCACAGGACACATCGCCTGAAGGCAGTTATTTTCTACCCAAGGGCATTGCCCTCAGCCCTGACGCACGGTTTGCCCTCGTTATTGACGGGGATGGTGAAAACTGTTACCTCACCTGTCTGCTGTTAAGAACGGATTAATATTATTTTACTAATTTTGGATGTGCATAATATTTACTCTGGCAGATTACATTAACCTTGACCGCTATGCATGGATTGTGATAAAATATTCATTGTTTGAAAGACATTTGAGGTTTCAACACCGAAAAGTGGGCATCCCCCACTTTTCTTATTATCACAAACTTCATATAGATCAGTAAGTAACCAGGTGGAGAAAAAAGGAATGAAGAACGAATTCACACTCGCGTTCAACGAAGTACTGGAAGAAAAAGGGCTGCCAAAGGAAGTCATCCTTGAAGCGCTTGAATCCGCGATGGTGTCTGCCTACCGGAAATCCGTAACCGCCTCCAACGAACAACACATTGAGGCCAAGATCGATCTCGAAACCGGCAAGGTGACCATCTTTGCGCAAAAAGAAGTCGTTGAATCCGTTGAAAACACCATCACTGAGGTGGAACTGGAAATCGCCCGCCAGGTAGAGCCTGAAGCCCAGCTGGGTGATCTGGTGATCGTTGAATCCACCCCTGGAGATTTTGGCCGCGTGGCTGCCCAAACCGCCCGCCAGGTGATTCAGCAGCGCATCAGAGACGCTGAACGCAAAGCCCAGGTGGTTTATTACGAAAAACAATTGGGCGAGATTGTTAGCGGCGTTGTGCAGGCTGTCGGAGCTGCCGGGTTGACCGTTGGCCTGGAATTAAAGACAGAAGCCAGCATGCCTCGCAAAGAAATGATCCCCAGTGAGCGCTTTCATATTCACGAACGTGTGCGCGCGCTCGTTGCTGAAGTAAAAGATTCACAGCGCGGACCGCAGATCATCCTATCAAGGACTCATCGCGATTTCCTGCGCCGTCTGCTGGAGAACGAGGTACCCGAAATCTTCCACGGCATCGTGGAGATTCGCTCGATCGCACGTGAGCCGGGTGACCGCGCCAAAGTGGCGGTATCCGCCACGCAGCAGGGCATCGACCCTGTAGGGGCATGCGTCGGTATCCGCGGCGTGCGCATTCAGGCGATCGTCAAGGAACTGCATGATGAAAAGATCGACGTCATCGAGTGGAATCCTGATCCCGCTTTATTCATCGCCAAAGCCATCAGTCCTGCCAGGGTGAGCGGTGTATACCTTACCGACCAGCATTCCGGCAGCGGAAAGACGGCCACCGTGGTCGTTCCTGAGGAACAACTCAGCCTGGCCATCGGTCGTGTTGGGCAAAACGCCCGCCTGGCGGCAAAGCTAACCGGCTGGCGCATCGATATCAAGAGCCTCCCCGAAGCCGCCTCTGATGCGCTTCATAAACTGGCAAAGGATACAACTCTCGCAACGCTCAAAGAAAGCGAAAAAGATATCGCCGTCCGCATCGAGGAACTGCTCGCCCGTAAAGCGGAAGGAAAACCCCTCTCACCAGAAGAATACGATCAGATGACAAAATTCGTCGACCGCGTGGAGCGTAAATCCATCGCCAAGACGGAAGAACAACGTAAACTGGAAGAAGATAGGCTGGCAGAGATCAAGAAGCAGATCCCGGCCTCAGCCTTTGAGATCAGTATCCTGGATAGCGGCTTGCCGGAGCATTTTGCGATCATCTTACAGGAAGCTGGCTATTTCAGTGTTGGTGAATTGGCCACGCAGATGAAGAAGGATTCTGACCTGGTCCTGGGCATCAACGGCATTGGCATCCGTGCCATGGAATATTTCAATGACCTCATGACTTCGCTGGATAAACAACTGGCGGATGAACAGGCAGCGCTGGCAGCAGAAGCCGAGGCCGCGGTTGTGGAAACCGTTATTGAAGAACCAGTTGTTGCGGTGGAAATCCCTGAAGAAGTGGCTGTGATGACCCCCGAAGAGGTTGAACAGGTTCTCGAACCAACCGTGGAGGAAATTGCCGTGGTCGAGGGAATCGTTGAGGTTGAACCCGAGAAGGAACCCTCACTTGAAGAGCTCTTCACCCTTCGTCCCGAGGTACTGGATACCGCCGGGATCGTGGATGATGAAGAAACTGATGAAAGCGGCAAAGCCAAGAAGAAAGGCAAGAAAAAAGGCAAGCACGTTGTTGTTACCTATGACCCCGATCGGGATATGACCGTTGTGCAGAAGCAGCACAAACGCGGCACCGATGATTGGGGTTGGGAAGAATAAAGTAGCGAGAAAGACAGGTGGCAAAAAAAACGCAAAAACGGATTAAGCACGTCCCTCAGCGCACCTGCATTGGCTGCAGAACGGTTCTCGCCAAACGGGAACTCGTCCGGCTGGTGCGCACTCCGGAAGGAGTCCAGTTGGACGCCACCGGTAAAGTCGCTGGCAGAGGAGCTTATGTGCACAATATCCGTTCATGTTGGCAGCAAGCGCTGAAAGGTCCGATCAACCACGCGCTGCGAACAGAGATCACCGCGGAAGACCGGCAAAGGCTCATGGATTACATCAGCCAGCTGCCCGATGGTGAATTTTCTGAAAAAAGTGTTGAGAGCAAAAATGTGATCGACTGATCCGGACAACTTGCTCAAGACACATAAGCCAATCTGTCGGACAACAGGCGATTATTACTATAAACGAGACAGGTGAGGCGGGGGGAACATCTTTGGAGGTGTGTTATGAGCGAAAAACAAATAGAATTTCCAGCACAGATCACTGTGAGAGACCTGGCGCAAAGAATGGAAGCCAGTCCAATACAGGTTATCAAGGCCCTCATGTCAAACGGCGTGATGGCCAACATCAATCAGCAGGTCGATTTTGATACCGCCGCGATCGTTGCCTCAGAACTGGGTTTTGAGGCTGTTCTCGAATCCGCAAAAGATGCTGCTCCTGTTGAAGAACAGGGCCAGGTGCCATATTGGCGTGAACTGATCGACAGTGAAGATAAAGCCAAGCTGATCAACCGCCCGGCAGTTGTGACCATTCTCGGGCACGTGGATCATGGAAAAACAACCCTGCTGGATGCGATCCGCCACACGAACGTCGCCAGTGGAGAAGCCGGGGGCATCACCCAGCACATTGGCGCATACCAGGTGGAACACAAAGGCAAATTGATCACATTTCTTGATACTCCCGGCCACGCGGCCTTCACAGCCATGCGCGCCCGCGGCGCCCAGGGTGCTGATATTGTCATTCTCGTGGTGGCTGCCGATGATGGTGTGATGCCGCAAACCCGCGAGGCCATCTCTCACGCCAAAGCCGCCAGGGTTCCCATCATCGTCGCGCTTAACAAGATGGACCGTCCGGATGCCAACCCTGACTTCGTAAAGCGTCAGCTTGCCGAGCAGGGACTGGTCCCTGATGAATGGGAAGGCAGTACCATCGTCGTTCCGGTATCAGCAAAACAAAGAAAAGGCCTGGAGGACATCCTCGAAGCCATTCTGCTGGTGAGCGAAAGCCTGGATATCAAAGCCAACCCTCACGGAAAGGTGTTTGGCACCGTGATCGAAGCCCAGGTGGATAAAGCCCGCGGTGTGATTGCCACCCTGTTGGTGCAAAACGGCACCCTTCAAACCGGGGATACGGTGATCGCCGGGGATACCTGCGGTAAGATACGCGCCATGTTTGATTTCACAGGGAAATCGGTCAAAAGTGCAACACCCTCCACACCTATCCAGGTGCTGGGGCTTGGCACCGTACCCCCCGCCGGAGAGCTCTTCCAGGTGGTGCCAAGCGAAAAAGAAGCCCGCGTGATTCTGGCCGAGAGATCAGCCAATAAAATCAGCGGCGCCGTGGCCTCCTCGCGCACTACGCTTGAACAGCTGTTTGATAAATTTCAGGCGGGCGAGATTCGTGAACTCCCTCTGATCCTCAAAGTGGATGTTCAAGGGTCCATGGAACCGATCGTCAATTCCCTGAATGAATTAAGCCAGGGTGAGATCAAGATCAACGTCATCCACGCCGAAACCGGAAACATCAGTGAAAGCGACGTTATGTTAGCGGCTGCTTCGCATGCCATCCTGCTCGGGTTCAACGTGATCACCGACCAGGCCGCCCGCAACCTGGCTGAACAGGAAGGTGTTTCGATCCGGCTTTACGAGATCATTTACCGAATGATCGAAGATATCGAGAAAGCTCTCAAAGGCATGCTGGAACCCGAAACCCGCGAGATCCAGGTAGGCACCGCCCAGGTGCGCGCTGTGTTCAAGATCAACAAAGTGGGCACCATCGCCGGATGCCGCGTCCTCACCGGTGAACTGCGGCGCAACGCCCGCATCCGCCTGGTCCGCAATGGAGAAACCCTCTTTGAAGGCGAAATTTCCTCCCTCAAGCACGAAAAGGATGATGTAAGAGAAGTGCGACAGGGTTTTGAGTGCGGCGTATCGTTGAAAGGGTATAATGATATCAACGAAGGCGATATTCTCGAGAATTACATCATCGAAAAATCCGGCTAACAGAAGCCTCTCAAGTACAGGAACTTCACCATGCCTTCACCATTACGTTTAACCCGCATCGGCGATCGATTCCGTAAGGAATTATCGACGATGATATTCAAAGAAGAAATTCGTGATCCACGTCTCGCTGGAATATCAATCACGGAAGTCAAAGTTGACCGTGAATTGTCATACGCCGATATTTATGTATCCGCCGTGGAAGGAATTTCCCGATCAAAGGAAGTGCTGGAGGGATTGGAAAGTGCCAGCGGATTTATCCGTAAGACGCTTTCAGATCGCATTGAACTGCGATCATTCCCGCGCCTGCGTTTTCATTGGGATATCACCCCGGAACGCGCTGACCGCATCGAGCAGTTGCTGATTTCGATTCGCGAAGAAGAAAGTAAGAAGAAGAAGCAATGATCGACCAACAGATCAGTAATTTGATCCACCGGTCAGAAAAGATCGGCATCACCTCTCACATCCGCCCGGATGGCGACGCCATTGGCTCAGTGCTTGGTCTCGGGCTGGCACTATCCGCTATGGGAAAATTAGTGGAGATGGTACTGCAAAACGGCATTTCCAGGTCATTCAGGCATCTGGCTGGCGCTGAGCAGGTTCAAAAATCCTTCAGCGCGGACAATGATCTCTACATCGTTGTGGATTGCAGTGACCTTGAGCGCACGGGTGGCATCCTCAACGATCACGAGGTGGATATTGTTATCGACCACCACATTACCAACCGGGGATTTGGTAAGGTGAACCTGGTCGAGCCTGAATCGGTGGCAGTTTGCGCCATCCTTGCAGAGCATATGCCCAGGTGGGGTTTGACAATTGATGGCGATATTGCGTCGGCACTACTCTCAGGTATTATCAGCGACTCCATCGGTTTCCGCACTTCGAATACAACCGCTTCATCATTGCGGATCGCTGCTGACCTGATGGATAAAGGTGCAGATATCACCAGCTTGTACAACAAAGGGCTCATCAGCAAGCCGTTTGCCAGCGTCAACTACTGGGGATACGGCCTCGCAAGGCTTGAAAGAGAAAATGGTCTGGTGTGGACGACCCTGTCACTCGAAGACCGGCGCAACGCGGGATACCTTGACGACGATGACGCTGATTTGACCAATATCCTATCAAGCATAGAAGATATGGATGTGGCAGTTCTTTTTATTGAACAGAGACCTGACCAGGTGAAGGTCAGCTGGCGCGCTCGACCGGGAATCAATGTGGCTTCAATCGCTGATTCTCTCGGCGGAGGCGGCCACCCTGCCGCGGCAGGTGTTGAAGTAAACGGAACCTTATTAGAGGTTAAGGATATGATTTTGAATAGAACCAGGGACTACTTGAAGGCATCACAGACAAAGAACGACCCTTCCCCGGTTGACGCGAGAATGGAGCAGAAAAATGGACAATAACACAGGGATTGATGTAAAAAACGCAATTTCAGGTGTGCTGGTTGTTGATAAACCTGTCGGCATGACCTCGCACGATGTGGTGCAGATCATCCGCAAGGGATCGAACATCAGGCGCGCCGGGCACACTGGTACACTTGACCCGCGCGCATCCGGCGTGCTGGTAGTATTGATCGGACCTGCGGTACGCTTGAGCGAATATGTGTCTGCCTCTGATAAGCGTTACCAGGCAGTCATCATGCTCGGCACCACTACGGATACCTACGACGCCGATGGAAAAACCACTTCATCATCACCGGTGGACGTCACCGAAGAGCAATTTGATGAGGAATTGCAGAAATTCGTGGGGAAGATCGAACAGGTTCCCCCACCGTATTCAGCGGTAAAGGTGCATGGTCAGAAAGCTTACGAAATGGCACGCAGGGGAGAAGAGGTTGAACTTGCGCCGCGCATCATAAACGTGTACAGCCTGGAGTTGCTTGAATGGGCACCTCCTGAAGTGGTGATCGACGTTTACTGTTCCTCCGGTACCTATGTGCGTTCGCTGGTCAATGACCTCGGCGCAAGGCTCGGTTGCGGAGCCACCCTCACCGGGTTGCGGCGCACAAAAAGCGGGCGATTCACCCTGCGGGACGCCATACCGCTGCGCAAGTTGAATGAAGCTTTCGCTGATGGTTCCTGGTACCAGTACCTGATCCCGGCGGCTGAAGCATTATCCGATTGGCCGATGATCGAGCTCAACGACCAGCAAGTGGATGCCTTGAAACATGGCATCCGCATCCCCGCCGCTGATGTGCAGCAAAAGAAAGTATGCGGTGTAAGCGGGCAGGGAGAACTGGTAGCCCTGCTGGAACTGGATGAAGAAAAAATGGAATGGCAGCCCAGAAAAGTGTTCTTCTCCTGAAACAATCCCCCCTCGGCTGACCGAGGGGGGTCTCTTAATACTTGAATGACAATGGCATACAGATATAATAAGCGCATGGATTACATTGAAGCATTGCACAACGCCAGCGTGGAAAGCTCCTGGGCTACGATCGGAGCCTTTGATGGGGTTCACGTTGGGCAT
>CAYMGO010000022.1:27869-29906 GCA_964390015.1 uncultured Anaerolinea sp.
TGCGATCGGATTGCACAGATTGCTTTCCGGCTTCAATTCCAGGATCGGTAAAGACCAGGCAGGTTCCATATCCAGATTGAAGGAGATCGGAAAGCAACTGGATTTCTCGGTGGAAGTGGTCCCTCCCGTCAGGAATGGACAGGAGATCATTTCTTCAAGCAACATACGGAAGTTGATCAAAGCCGGAGATATCACCAGGGCAAACCAGTTTCTGGGCAGACCTTACGCGATCAGCGGAGAAGTCGTGCACGGAGAGCACCGCGGCAGCAAGTTGGGTTTCCCTACCGCCAATCTTTCCATTCCAGAGGAACAACTGCTGCCAGCCACTGGTGTTTATGCCACTAAAGCTCACGTGGCGGAAAAAACCTATCTTGCAGTAACGAATGTGGGCATCCGTCCGACCTTTGAAAATCCTCTCGCCTTTCCGCGCATTGAACCTCATTTGCTCGATACTGATGATTCTTTCTACGGTGCAACGTTGCAACTCGAGTTCATCGAATTTCTGCGGCCGGAAGTGAGGTTCCCTGACGCCAAGGCATTGGTAGCCCAGATCCAGCATGACATTCAAAAGACCAGGGAGTTGTTCGCAGATGCACCATAAAAGACAGGTCTACCTCCTCGATCCGCAGCAGCTGCCGCCCGAGACGATTGCGGTCACTTTCGCCAAAACCTCCCGATCGCCGGAATCATTCCGTGAGATTGCAGCAGAACTCACCGCTGCTTCGAGCGCTGAATTCAACGAGAAGTGGGTGGTCGGGTACGGTCATTCATCGGTGGCTGAACACGCTGTGCTGCACATTGCCCTGGAGAACGTCTCCCGCCTTGCTGTTGAAACCATCGAGTCCAATCGGCTGGCTTCATACACAGAGAAATCCACCCGTTACCAGACCTGGGAGGATGACGCCTTTCACATCCCTGCTGAACTTGATGGACATCCATTAAAAGACCTTTTCACAAAAACCTGCTCAACGCTCTTTTCAACATACCGCACCTGCCTGCAGGCAGTCAGCGCCGAGCTCAAAAATACCACGCAAGCGCTTGAGAACGAAAGTGAAACACAATTAACCAGGCGGATCCGCTCTCAGGCCATCGATTCCTGCCGTTTTCTATTGCCCGCGGCTTCCCTGGCCAACGTGGGCGTGACCATCAACGCGCGGGCGCTGGAACACGCCATTGGCAAGCTGCTCACCAGTCCATTGATCGAAGCCCAACAGATCGGTGAAGAGGTCAAGATCGCTTCCATCGCGTCCATCCCTACCCTGCTGAAATATGCCAGCCGTATCCCTTACCTCCAGCAGGTCTGCAGGCATTTCTCCGAAGTAAATATCCACAATGCTGAAACAGAGACCGCTTGGTGCTCGTTAATTGATCCCGATCCCGGCGTTTTGCACCGTGTATTGGCAGCCGCCCTGTACCGCGAGAAGAATATTAGCTATGCGCAATCACTAGACCTCGTTCGTTCCATGCCCGAAGCACAAAAAACGCAGCTGCTTCACTGCCTGCTCGAAACCTCAGAGCGTCACACCATCCCATCACGGGAGCTGGAATACGCCTTCTTCACTTTTGATGTGCTGCTCGACCAGGGTGCTTACTTTGAAGTCAAACGCCACCGCATGATGACACAGACCCCGCAACGGCTATCAACCAGATACGGCTACGCCGTTCCTGCCCTCATCTCACAAGCCGGTGTGCTCAAGGTCTATTCATCCGCCATGGAAAGCGCTCGCGAAGCCTACGAACAACTGGCAGTTTACAATCCAGAAGTCGCGTCCTATGTGGTTCCCAATGGCTACAACCGCCGCGTTCTGCTTCACCTCAACCTGCGCAGCCTGGTGCATTTTATCCGATTGCGCAGTGCGCCGAATGCACACTTTTCCGTGCGGCGGGCAGCCCAGCGCATGTCTGAGGAAGTCAGTGCGCACTACCCGGAGATCTCCTCATTACTGGGAAGGTGTGAGACCGAAACCTCAACAACTATTGAAAAAACCTGCTTTTCAAGCACCAACGTGCGCTGAATGGAAGGAGTTCAAAAATGTT
>CAYMGO010000023.1:0-29838 GCA_964390015.1 uncultured Anaerolinea sp.
GCCCGGCATGTGATAGCCGTCAGCCCGCGGGGTGGATTTGATCAACGCGCTCATAATGGCTTCCTTTCACGCTCCGTACATCAGTCCGTCAAAAATGTTTCTTCAATAAACCGCTTGACTTCTTTTTTCTGTTCTTTCTTGAATTTCCGCGATGTTTTTTGCAGCCGCGGGTACACCAGCCACACCAGCAGTCCCTTCTCGGTATGCAGGCGGTTCTCAGCCTGGTCATAAATGACCGATTGTGCGGAATCCATCACGTCGTCGGTGGCTTCCACGCCGCGCGAAGCCGGCAGGCAGTGCATGAACTTGCAGTGCTCAGGAGCATGTTTCATCAGGTCGGTGTTTACCTGGTACTTCGGCATGAAGGCCGCGCGCCGCTCGGGGATCTCCTCCTCCTGCCCCACCCACCACCACAGGTCGGTGTAGATGAAATCCGCGTCCTTCACGGCGTCCACAGGGTCATCGGTCAGGCGCACAGTGCCGCCGGAAACACGGCAGTTCTCCTGCGCCCAGTCCAGCCATTGTTTTGGCGCCTGGTATTTAACCGGTGCTGCCTGGGTAAAGTGCATGCCCAGGCGGGTGCAGATGAGCATCAGCGAACTCAACACATTTGTGGCGTCACCCACGAAGGTAACCTTCAGGTCTTCAAGCTTTTTACCCGGCTGCATATGCTCCATCATGGTGAACACATCACACACCACCTGGGTGGGGTGGTTGTAATCCGTCAGCCCGTTGATCACCGGCACGGTGGCGTGCTCCGCCAGGCCAAGGATGGTTTCGTGCTTGAGCGTGCGTGCCATGATGACATCCACGTAGCGCGAAATAACCTTCGCGGTGTCTGCCAGCGATTCGCGAACCCCCAGGTGGATCTCACCGGGTTTTAGGTAAAGCGCGTGCCCACCCAGCTCGGTGATGCCCACCTCGAAAGAGATGCGCGTGCGCGTGGAGGGTTCTTCGAAGAGCATCGCCAGTGAGGCATCTTGCAGCAGCTTGGGGGTGGCGCCCTGCTTGTCGGCGCTTTTAATCATGCGGATCAGTTCAATAAGATCGAGCAGTTCTTTTTTGGTGAAATCCTGGGTGTCAATAAAGTGTTTGAGTTCCATGCTCTCTCCTTGTGTGTTTGGTTTGGTCTCTCTCTTAATTATTTCTTCCGTTAATTCGGTGATGTTCATACCTTTTTCCCTGCCCAAAGCGACGATACGCATGAACAGGGGGTGGGTCTCAGTTTCACGGTGATAAAAAAAGATCTCGTCATAAGCTGCAAGCCGGGTCACAAAGTTATCCAATAGTTTGGTAAATTCCTCTTCGCTCACCTCCGCCGGCGGTTTGCTGTACCAGCAAATTTTTTCTTCCGGAAATACCACCCCATAGAGGTCGGAGAAGATCGCCCACGGGAAGCCGTTTGCCCGGCAGTAACCAACAAACCGCTGCAAGCCTTCAGATGTATAGAGCCTCTCGGGAATCACTTGCTCGCCCGATCGCTGCAGCGCAGGGTCTTTTTCGCGTGAACAATGGGTGACGTGGATCGTACTCATGCGCCTGGCGCAGCCTCGCGCTCCTTGCGACCAAAGATAATCGGGAAGAAGGGGATCACCAGCAGCATCAGCGCGCCAAATACCAAAAAGGCCAGCGGGTAGCCGGCCGCGTTGGCCAGCCCCCCTCCCAGCCCCAGCCCGATGCCCTGACCAACGTTGGTGACCGCCATCAGGATCGAGTACATCGAAGCGGCAATGGCCGGCTGCGTGTACTTCATCGCCAGTGCGAAGTAAATGGCCTGCGAGAGCCCATAGGCGATGCCGAAGAAGATGATCACCGCCCACATCATCGGTTTACTTGCCACCACCGCCAGCAGCATCATCGCCGGCACGACCAGCAGGATGGACAGCCACAGCGCTTTTTTATTGCCCAGTTTATCCATCACCCGCCCGCCGGCAAGCGCGCCTGCCACACAGCCGATGCCCCACACGGTGGTGAGCAGCCCGGCAGTGCTGAGGTCGATGCCCAGTTTCGCATCAAAGGATGGGTTGACCAGCTGGTTGGAACCCACAATGACCAGGAAAACGATCAATCCCACCGCGGCTACCGCCAGCACCCTGACATTCTTAAAAGCGCTGAAAGCCGACCATTGGAAGCGCATCTCCGGTGTCTTTTGAATTTCCTTTATGAAGAAAAGGAAAGGAATTGGAACAAGCGTAAGAACGGCCAGGAAGTAGAACACGCCCTGCCAGGAGAGGTGCTGCGCGATCAACCCGGCAACCGAAGCCGCCACGATCACACCTACCGAGCGACCACCCACCATGAAACCCTGCAGGATGCCTTTCTCTGATTCTGGGGTGATATCCAGCGCCAGCCCATCAGTACAGGTGTCATAAAAAGCCATACCCAGCTGCAGCAGGAAGGCAATGGCAACATACAGCCAGTAACTTTTACCGGGGTTGATATTGGCTACCGCGATGAGGCACGCGAACTGCACCAGCAGCCCGATGAAAATATAAGGTTTGCGATGTCCCAGCCCAAACAGGTTGTAGCGGTCGCTCAAAATGCCAAAAAGGATCTTGATGATGAAGGGGATGAGGGCGATGGTGGAAAAGATGCCCACGTCAGCCATATCCAACCCGTTTTCGAGCATGTACAGGGCGTTGAGCGAAGCAAAATACCCCAGGATCGTCCCCTGGGTAAAATAGAGCAGCGCGAACATAGTGAAGCGGGTTGTCTTGCTTTGAGGGGTCATTGGCGTGTCCATTCTGCGTTTTATGGGAAAATTATACTGATAATTATACAGGAAGGAAAAACACCCATCGGGAGGTCAAGTGACCGGAATTCTCTCCAACAAGACCATCGTCGTCACCGGCGCCAGTTCCGGCATCGGCTTCCAGGCAGCGCTTGACCTGGCAAAAAACGGTGCCTTTGTCATCGGCAGCGGCCGGAACGCCGCGCGCTGCGAAATGGCGCGCAGGCAAATACTGCAGGCCTGCCCTGATGCAAAAGTCGCCTTCCTGATAGCCGACCTTGCAGCCCAACAGCAGGTTCGCGAACTGGCGCAGCAGGTACAGAGTTTGCTGGATGACCATGGTAAGGCACTGGATATATTGGTGAACAACGCCGGGCTCTATTCCAGCAGACGAATCACCACAGGGGATGATATTGAACTGACTTTCGCGGTCAACCACCTCGCGCCCTTCCTGCTCACTCACCTGCTGCTGCCGCAGCTGGCGAACGCACCCTTCGGGCGTGTTTTGGGGGTTAGCTCTACGTCACACTATCATTCTTTTCTTTCGCCCCTGGCAGCCAATAAACCCAAAATTTACCTCAGTCTGCCTGTATATGCCACCTCCAACCTTTGCCGGGTACTCTTCAGCGCGGAATTCAATCACAGGACGCCGGACCCAAACCTGCACGCCTGGTCGATCGACCCGGGGCTGGTGAACACTGAAATCGGGCTCAAGGACAAGGGTTTTCTTTCCAACCTGGTATGGCGCTCACGGAAAACTCACGGCACCAGTGCCGAAATTCCATCGCGCACCATCCTGCACCTGGCTGCTGCAGAATTTTCAGCTATCGCCAATGACCTCTACTGGAAAGACAGCAAGCCGAAAGCCCCATCAAAACTTTCGCGAGATCCCTTGCTGGCCTACCGTTTGTGGGAAAAATCCTGCCGGTTATGCGGGATCGAGGATTATTTCAACCCAGCCTGACGCAGCGCATCGAGATCGCTCCCATGATGACTTTTTCATTGTAGAAGGTAACGGCGTCTTCTTCGTATCCGGCTCCGAGTACGTAGAGCAGGGGCAGGTAATGCTCCGCCGAGTTCACTGAAAGCTCAGCAGATTCGCCATGTTCCTTATATTTGACCACCCGCTCGTGTTCACCTTTTTGAATCCAGTCCTTCAGGTCAGCGTCATAAGCGGTCGCCCACTCGTACCCGGCCTCCACCCACGTGGCCAGGCGCAGGTTATGCACCATGTTCCCGCTGCCAAGGATGAGAGTGCCCTCGTCGCGCAGCGTGCGCAGTTCCCTGCCGAGTTGATAATGGGATTCCATAGACAGTTCCCGATTGAGGCTCAACTGAACCACCGGGATCGATGCCTTGGGGTACATGCGGCCCAACACAGACCAGCTGCCGTGGTCCAGTCCCCAATCCTGGTCCTCAATAACCTCTGTTGATTTAATGGTTCGCCTAACCATCTGCACCAGCTCACCAGATCCCGGCGCAGGATACTGCATCTCGTTTAACTCACGGGGAAAACCGTAGAAATCATGGATGGTGCGCGGGGCTGCCATCGCGGTCACCCGGGTTCCCTGTGTTTCCCAGTGGGCAGAGATGCACAACACCGCTCGGGGAATCGGCAGCTCCCGTCCCAGTTCCTCCCACTTGAGACTGAACTCATTCTTTTCGATGGCATTCATCGGGCTGCCGTGGCCAATAAATAACGCGGGGATTCGGTCAGTTTGTTCCATGATCACACCTCAAGAGGATTGGTTTTCACTACCCTGTTTTCGCTTTACTCTGAGGATCACGATCTTCGTGGGATGATTGAATGGCGCAGGGTCCGCGGGTGGTCTGCCGACTATTGTCTCCGGGTACCCGGTCACGTCCTCCCCAACCGGGATGATCTCCTCAATTGAAATAAATCCTGTCTTCGTCAGGTCCTCGAGCTCACGCATGTAAGCGCCTCCGTCAAGGAAGAGGGCGTTATTCACGATCACCAATAAACCGCCGTCATTCACCAGCGGGCGCGCCTTGTTGACCAGCCGCGTGGTTTCCCTCACCTGGTCCACCCGGCCGCGCGGAGTGACGGAAAAGTAAGGCGGGTCGAGGACGACGATGTCATAGCCTTCCCCCCGGCGGCGCATCTGCCCGGCAGCCACAAAGAAGTCGACCGCGCTGGTCTTCATTTTCGTCCCGTCCAATTGATTCAACTTGAGGGATGCCTGCGCTAATGCCAGGAAGGGTGCGCTGCGGTCGATCTGCACCACACGGCTCGCGCCGCCCGCCAGCGCGGCCACCCCCAGGCTGCCGGTGTACGCAAAGGTGTTCAAAACGCTCTTAGCGCTGGCGTTGTCTTTCAGCCAGGCGCGCAAACCGCGTGTATCCAGGTAAAACCCGGCGTCCTGGTTCATCATCAGGTCAAGCGCGTAACTCACCCCGTTCTCAATGATGCGCGTATCAGGCTGGTTTCCGTACACCACCGTGCCTTGTTTTCCGCCTGCCTCCATGGCGGAGCGCTGTTTGAGCAGCACGCAATCGATCCAATCCATCTCCGGAACATACGCCCGGTGTACCATTTCCGCGAGCGCGTGAGAAATAGCCGCGCTCACCTTGTGGGTGAAAACCACCAGCGTGCGCGCGTAAAGGTCTACGACCAGCGAAGGGAATCCTTCGTAAAACCCGTTGAACAGGCGCAGCGCCGTGTTGTGTGGTTCTACCAGTTGCGCCTGCCGGTAAGGCAGCGCCTGTGACAATAGTTCCGGTAACACATCCATCGTTGTATGATCCATGGCATAATTGTAATCGTTCAGCCGGATTTGAATTGGGTTGAGTCACTATGAGTTCAGGAGCCCACATGAACCAGACGCTTTCTGTCATCAAAAATCGCCGTTCGACGCGCAAATACGCCGACACCCCCATCAGTATTGAGGAAAAGGAGTCCATCCTGCAGGCGGCGATGCGCGCCCCCACCGCCGGCAACATGATGCTCTACACAATTATCGAGGTGGAGGACCAGGCGCTTAAGGACAGGCTTGCGGTGACCTGTGACAATCAACCCTTCATCGCCAACGCGCCTTACGTGCTGCTCTTTCTGGCAGATTATCAGCGCTGGGTTGACGCTTTCAATTGGAGCGGCGCTCCTCATCTTTGTGTTGAACAGGGTCTGCAACCACGCCTGCCGCAGGAAGGCGACCTGATGCTCGCCTGCTGCGACGCGCTCATCGCCGCGCAGACCGCCGTTATCGCCGCTGAATCGATGGGTATCGGTTCGTGTTACATCGGCGACATCCTCGAGAACTGCGAGGAGCATCGCGCCATGTTCAACCTGCCGCGCTACACATTCCCGGTTACCCTGCTGTGCTTCGGTCGTCCTTTCGTTACGCGCGAGCATTCCCGGTTGATCAGGCGCTTCGAGCATAAGTACATCGTTCACCGCGACCGCTACATACAGGTCGGCGCGGACGAATTCCCTGCAATGCTGGACTACGCCGCACAGCAGTTCCCCGCTTTAGAGCCGGGAGAAGCTGCCATGAAGGTGGCGCAGGGCATTTACACCCGAAAATTCGTATCCGCTTTTTCAGTCGAGATGACGCGCTCTGTAAAGAAGTGGATGGCGATCTGGAACGGTAAAGAAGGTTAACAGGAGGCTGCAATGAGCGTACCCACCAGCCGCGCCAGCGCCAATGCGGATGTACTGATCGATTATGAACTTTGCACCACCTGTGGCATCTGCGTGGAGGTGTGCAAGGGTGGCCCCCTGTTCATAGCGGACGACCGTTTGCAGGTGGACCAATCCATCGGGTTCGGCTGCATCTGCTGCGGCGCCTGCGCCGCCGCCTGCCCCACTGATGCCATCCGCATCTCCGGACGCGATCTTTTCCCGGAGGATATCACCCGCATTCCCCCGCCAACAGCGCGCGCGGATTACGATGCGCTGCACGCCCTGCTGGTTGCCCGCCGCAGCACGCGCAACTTCAGCCAGCGGCCAGTTGAAGCGGAGCTGGTTGACAGGATCATTGACAGCGCCTCGACCGCACCGGTGGGTGTGCCACCTTCAGATATTGGTGTGCTGGTTTTCCGTACCCCTGCAGCCGTTGCCGCACTGCGGGATGACCTGCTGGAAAGCATAAAGTACTGGCCGACGATCTTTTCACCAACGCTGATGACCCTGCTGCGCCCCTTTATTGGCCGTGTAAACGCCGACATGTTCGGCAAATTCATTTACCCGGCGGTGAAATCCTTCATAGAAAAAAGTGCACAGGGCATCGACTGGTTGTTCTACGACGCGCCGCTTGTGCTGTACTTCTACGGCACCGCCTACAACGACCCCGCGGATGCCGTGGTCGCCGCCACGCTGGCCATGCTGGCCGGTGAATCATTGGGGCTCGGCACCTGCATGCTGGGGTTCCCGGGTTATATCTTTCAGTACGGCAAAGCCTTGCGCCGCAAGTACGGCTTGCCGAACAAGATCCAGCCCGGCCTGGCGGTGGTATTCGGATACCCGAAGTACCACTTGCACAATGCGGTAAAACGGCGCTTCAGGGAAGTGCGCGAGTGCTGATCAGCCGGATTGACGGTATAATACCGCCCTGGTGAATGAAAATGACAGATGAGAATTGCCCGGTGATCGAGTACCCCATCGACTTCCCACTCAAGGTGATCGGCGTGGATGAAGTGGATTTCGAACCCTTCGTGGTGGAGATCGTGCGCCGCCATGTACCGGATTTATTGGAAGAAAATATTATCAGCCGGCTTTCCAGCGGCAACCGCTACCGGGCAGTTTCCTTCCAATTCATTGCCGAGAGCCGCGCCCAGGTGGACGCGCTCTACGCAGAACTGAGCAGCCAGGCACGCGTTCTGTTGATCCTCTAATTCTGTTTCTTCTTGATTTCGTGCCCGCCGAACTGGTTGCGCATCGCCGCGACCAGTTTGTCTGAATAGGGTCCGGCCTGTCGTGAGCGGATGCGCCGCTGCAGCGCCGCCGTGATCACCGGCGCGGCCACGTTCAAGTCAATGGCTTCAAACACCGTCCAGCGTCCTTCGCCCGAATCTGCCACATAGGCTTCAATATCCTCGAGCGATGTGTCTTCTTCCATCACGTTCTCGATCAGGTCCAGCAACCACGAGCGCACCACGCTGCCGCGCTGCCAGATTTGAGAAACCTGGTGCAGGTCAAGGGCAAACTCCTTCTTGGCCTTCATGATCTCGAACCCCTCGGCGAAAGCCTGCATCATGCCGTATTCGATCCCGTTGTGTACCATCTTGGTGAAGTGCCCCGCTCCCGCTGGACCCACCCGCCCCCAACCCTGGTCAGGCGCCGGCGCAAGTGTTTCGAACACCGGTCGCAGCAATTCCGCGGTTTCCTCGAGGCCGCCGATCATCAGGCTGTAGCCTTCCGTCAACCCCCAGATGCCCCCGCTCGTGCCCACATCCAAAAAGCGCAGTCCGTGTTCCGTTAGCAATTTACTGCGGCGCATCGTGTCTTTGTAATTGGAGTTACCACCATCGATGATGATGTCACCCTTATCAAGCAGCGGGATGAGCGACTGGAGTACTTCTTCGGTTACCGCGCCGGCGGGCACCATCAACCACACCACCCGCGGTTGGGTGAGGATGGCAACAAGTTCCTCCAGTGAACTCGCGCCGAGCACCCCGTAAGACTCAGCTTCACGGATCGTGGCTTCACTGGTTGCATTGCCCACCACGCTGTGCCCGCCTTTAACCAGGCGCTGTGCCATGTTCATCCCCATTTTTCCCAGGCCGATCATCCCGATTTGCATGCATTCCTCCAGCCAACACGAATATTTGCCTTATTATATCCGCTGCCAACGCGAAAATGCCAGCTCGCGCTGGCTAACCCTTTACAAACCGGTTTTCAATGATTTTTCTGGAAGGAGATGCGGTTCTCGACACCCGCCAGGATGCGGCGGATATTCTCGCGGTGGCGCAGGATGGCGAAGAATGCCACCCCGACCGCGATCACGACCAGTATCAACGGTTGCTGTGATAACAGCGCATAGACGGCCATGCCGGAGACAAATACCAGCGAACCCAGCGAGACCATGCGCGTGCCCAGCACTACGAGGATGAACACCAGAATGCCCGCCAGCGTGGGCAGAGGTAGCAGGCTGAGCAGGATGCCGATGGTGGCAGCAATGCCCTTGCCGCCGCGAAAGTTCAACACCACGGGGAAGTCATGCCCCAGGACCACGCCTATGGCCGCTGCTGCCATGCCGAAATCACCCCCCAACCAATAACCCGCTCCCGCCGCAGCCGCTCCTTTGAGAGCGTCCAGCACGAATACCAGCGCGCCATAACGCCAGCCCAGTGTGCGCATCACGTTGGTGGCGCCGGCGTTGCCGCTGCCCTTTTCGCGGATGTCAAATCCCCCCGCCAGCCGGCCTATGAGATAAGACGGAGAAAAATTCCCCAGCGCGTAACCCAGGGTGAAAACGCCGATGATTTGAATTAAGTTCATAATACACAGTAACACTGCAGCAGGCGCGATGGTTACGGCATCCGCCCGGCAATTTTGTACAGGCTTAAGCACACGCAGCGCTACGCACAGGGGGTGATTGTGGATATAATGTTTTCACACAAGAGAGAAGGAACAACATGACAGACTCGACTTCCATCGTGATATTCGGCGCTTCCGGTGACCTTTCTCACCGCAAGCTCATCCCGGCGCTGTACAACCTGTACCTCAAAGGCCGCCTGCCCGCATCCTTCAGGATCTTCGGTACAGCCGGGCGCGGCTGGACGGACGATGACCTGCGCCGCGTCTCACGCGAGGGGCTGTCGCGCTTTTCGCGCACGCCAGTGGATGAAAACACCTGGAACACCTTCTCACGCAAGCTGACCTACCTTTCCGGCGACGCCGCCAAAGCGGAAACTTATCACGAAATCAACGATCGGCTCAGCGGGCTCGAGGGCGGATCAGCCAATCGCATGTATTACCTGGCCACTCCGCCGGAATATTTTCTAGAAATAATTAACCACCTGGCGGCGGCCGGCCTGCTGCAGGAGAACGGCGGCTGGCGGCGTGTGGTCATTGAAAAGCCCTTCGGCTCCGATTTTGAAAGCGCGCGCGCGCTCAATCACAGTATCCACGCAGTGATGAAAGAAAACCAGGTTTACCGCATCGACCACTACCTCGGCAAGGAAACTGTGCAGAACATCCTGGTGGCGCGCTTCGCCAACGCCATCTTCGAACCGGTGTGGAACCGAAATTTTATCGACAACGTGCAAATCACCGTAGCTGAGACGGTAGGCGTGGGCACACGCGCGCGCTACTATGACAAAGCCGGGGTCATCCGTGACATGTTCCAGAATCACCTCATCCAGCTGCTGACGCTGGTGGCGATGGAACCGACCAGCACCTACAACGCCGACGCGCTGCGCGATGAAAAGATGAAGGTCATCCGCGCCATCCGCCCCATCATCGGGGACGAGATCCGCAAGCACACAGTCATCGGCCAGTACCGCGGCTACCTGCAGGAGCCCAACGTGCCAGCCGTTTCGCGTACGCCCACGTACGCCGCGGTGCGTTTTCACATCGATAACTGGCGCTGGCAGGGTGTGCCCTTCTACCTGCGCTCCGGCAAGAAACTGACCGAGAAGGTGAGCGAGATCCTCATCGAATTCAAAAAGCCGCCGCACATGATCTTCCCCAAGGCAGGAGACCTGGAAGGGCGCTCCAACCTGCTCTCGATGTGCCTGCAGCCTGATGAAGGCATTCACATGCGCTTTGAGACCAAGGTGCCCGACACGGTGGCTGAAACACGCTCCGTGAACATGAACTACCACTACAGCGACGTGTATGACCAGAGCGCCATACCAGAGGCGTACGAGCGCCTGCTGTTGGACGTGATCACCGGTGACGCGTCGCTCTTCACCCGCGCAGACCAGTCCGAACTCTCGTGGGCGCTGTTCGACCCCATCATCACCGGCTGGGAGGATCCCGCCGCACCCCCACCAGAAATGTACGAGCCTGGCAGCTGGGGTCCGGAGGGCAGCGAGCGCATGCTGCGCTCAGAAGGCCGGCAGTGGGAACAAATATGCGGCGAGCATTGCGATGAACGCGCCAGTGACGCGGACGATGAATCGGATTGACCTGAAGGCAAATCACACGCGATTAACCTGATAAAAGATATAATTGCAGCGGTAAATCCCCGGGTAAACCCCGATCCTATTATCGTTAGAAAGCACTGATCGTACTATGAACAAAACCAAAGCCGATTACAGGGAAACTCCTCAACTGCTTACAACCTTGATTTTGGTGGTTGTGTTTCTTCTATTATCCATGACCGCCTGTCAGCCGCCGCTCACACCAACCGAGCCACCGGCCCAGCCGGTCGTCGCCACGGAAGCGCCAGCAAACGCAACGGTCACGGTGCAAAATACCGTCACAACCTTACTGACCGAAACCACTACTCCCGAACCCAGCCCGACGGCAGTCGTGTATGCTGAAGGGTTCTGGAAGGACCTCCCGGTCATCCCGGAGGAGCTTTCAGACACCGCCCGCGAGATCTATGAGAACGGGTTGGCCAGTGGTAATGATCCCCACGTGTATACCAAGATCGGAGACTGCAACAGCATGTCGCCGGATTTCCTCGCCGGTTTCGGCGGTCAATATAATCTGGGTAAGGATTTTGCTGATCTTCAACCAGTGGTCGACTATTACAAAAAGTCCTTCCGCCTGCCCAACCAGGCCACCAACCCGGGCACCACTACCTCCAGGGTGCTGGTCTCACTGTGGAACAACGACGAGTGCCTGCCCAATGAACCCATGCTCGAGTGCCAGTACCGCGTGGACAACCCCAGCGTCGCCATTATCATGCTTGGTACCATCGACGCCAAGACCCACCAGCAGCAGCCTGAGGTCTACGAACAGAACCTGCGCGTCATCATCGAAAAGACCATTTCCCTGGGCATTTTGCCGGTGCTGACGACCAAAGCCGATAACATAGAAGGTGACGAATCCATCAACGAGACCATCGCGCGCCTGGCGATGGAGTATGAACTGCCGCTGTGGAACTTCTGGAAAGCCGCCCAACCCCTGGTGAACCGCGGGCTGCAGCCGGATGGAGAACACCTGAATTACTGGTCCGGCCCGCCCTCGACTGACTTCTCTCAGTCAATTGCCCTGGAATACGGCAAGGAAGTGAAGAACATCACCGCGCTGCAGCTGTTGAACTTCCTGATGGAAGAACTGCCGGCGCCTGAAAATTAATATACACCGCGTTAACCCCTTACATCAAATCACCCTGCCCGCGTCTATCAATCGCCTGGCAGGGTGAAAAAATCTTTCCAATCGATTATTTTATGATCCCGCACACGTTCAGGAATTCCGCGCGCAGCGACGGATCGTCGGCGTACACGCCGCGGAACACGGTGGTGCGGGTGGCGGGAGAGATCTCACGCACGCCGCGCATCTCCACGCACATGTGCTTGGCGCGCATGAACACCGCCACGCCGTGCGGGCGCATGAGCGACTCCAGCGTGTCAGCGATCTGGTAGCCGATGCGCTCCTGCACCGCAAAACGCTTGGTGAACAGGCGCACCAGGCGCGTCAGCTTGGAAATACCCAGGATGCGCTCATCCGCCACGTAGCCCACATAGGCCTCTCCGTAGAACGGGAAGACGTGGTGCTCGCACAACGAGTGAAAATGGATCGGACCTTCTATGACCTGGCTGAGGCGGCAATCAGGCTCGCCGCGGCACTCGCGCGGGAAGGACTTGATGAGCTTCGGATCGCCTTCGTAACCGCTGGTCGATTCGATCATCGCTTCTAGGAAGCGGCGCGGGGTCTCATGGGTGGAAGGCGTGTTCACGTCCATCCCCAGCGCGCTGAAGATCTCGGTCATGTAGCCCTCGTACTTTTTCAGGTCCTCCGGGCTGATCTTGCGCTGATTCAACTGCAGCAGTTCATCTACTGAAAAGTCATCAACGGATGCATCGCTCATGTGGTCTCTCATTTCCTGTATCAAGATTTATTAATTATAAATCGATATCCTCCTAATCCTGCATCCTTGTACATACTTGCATAATGACAGGGCGATTGGGTCATTCAGTGAACTGAAAGTTGTTATACTCGAAGTATGGATAAGTCTTCATTGGTTATACCGGAAGAAGAACTGAGCCTCACTTATGTCCACTCCTCCGGTCCCGGCGGGCAGAATGTGAACAAGGTGGCCAGCGCCGCGCAGCTGCGCTTCGACGTCAGGAGCTCGCCATCATTATCCGAAGCCGTCAAGCAGCGCCTTACCAGGCTTGCCGGTAAACGCATGACTGATGACGGCGTGCTGATCATCGAAGCCAGGCGTTACCGCGAACGCGAACGCAACCGCCTGGACGCGATCGCGCGCCTGTACCGGCTGGTGGAGCAGGCTCTGCAGCCCCCGGTGAAGCGCCTCTCCACCCGGCCGCGCGCCGGCGCAGTGAGAGAGCGCCTGGCCGCCAAGAAGAAACGCGCAGAAGTGAAGCGTGGTCGGTTGTTCAAACCCGGCGCTGATGATTAACCCGCGCTGTTGCAATTGACAGGTTGTTTTAAGGTTGACTCACAGCAAAATAACCTATAATAATAAAGTCGACCATTCATTCAGATTCAATTGCTAAAGGAGAGGACTATGTGGTATTACACGCTCAATAATCAACAGGTTGGCCCCGTGGAGGAAGCGGAGATCAAGAAACTGGTCGAGGCAGGCACGATCACCCACGGAACACTGGTCTGGACAAACGGCATGGCCAATTGGCTGCCTGTCGGTCAGACCCCGCTCGCGTCGCTCCTGGGCTCCGTCCCACCGCCGGTAGCACCACCCGCAGTCGCCGCTGTGTACGAAGACCCTGAAGTGGCCAAAATGAACAAATTATGGATGTGGTTCTGGATCAGTCTGATCGGCATCCTGCTGTTCGGCATCGGCATTATTGCGGCGGCGGTCCTCTTCTTCCTCATTTTCCATAAGTCATGGAAACAGATCGAGCACGAGGGTATCCGCGCCAACGCCGACCAGGCGACCTCCTGGTGCTTCATCCCGGGCTGGAACTATTACTGGATTTTCCCCGCCTTCCGCGGCCTGGCCAGGGAACAGAATGCCAAGTTTGACAGCCTGAAAATCGCCATGGAAAAGATGGACCTGAGACTGCCCACCTGGATGATCATCTGCCTCTTCGGCAGCACAGTCACCTTTGGTTTGTCGCTCATCGCCTTCATCGTCCTGTGGATCATGTACACCAACAAGATCAGGAACGGCTACAACGCCATTTACATGGCCAGCAAGTAAACAAGCATCATCAAAAATCCCGCTCAGAAAGCGAGCGGGATTTTTTTATTGGAATAATCCGTTATTGATTCTACGCCCCAGCGATGATCCCCGCTCCGGCGAGGTTGAAGAGCAAACCCGGAGCGAACGCCAGCCCGACCACAATCAAGGCCAGGATGATCGCAATGACGATAACCAGCCTGCCCTTGTGTGCCTGGGCTTCTCCAGCCTGGAAGTACATCTTAACCACCACCCGCAGGTAGTAGAACGCTGAGACCAGCGAGGTGAGCAATCCAATGATGGCCAGCCAGATAAAACCGCCCTCGATCGCCGTGCGGAACAGGTAGAACTTCCCCCAGAAACCCAGTGTGAGCGGGATTCCGGTGAACGAGAGCATAAACACCGCCATCGCCGCTGCCAGCGCGGGGGCTGATTTGCCCAACCCCGCCAGGTCGTTGATCTCGTTGCCGCTGCCGTCGTTCTTCTCCACCCCCACCAGCACCGCCCACGCCCCCAGCGAGGTGAAGGCGTACGCAGCCAGGTAGAAGAGCGCCGCGGCGATGGAATTCTGGCGCACTGCCGCGTCACCAAAACCCACAAAGGCCATCAGGATGTAACCGGCGTGCGCGATACTGGAGTAAGCCAGCATGCGCTTTAGGTTGGTCTGCACCACCGCCACCACGTTGCCCACGATCATGGTCAACGCCGCCAGGATCCAGAAGAGCGGCATCAGTTCCCCGGCGATGGTGGTGAAGTCCAGCGAAAACACGCGGATGAGCGCGGCGAAACCAGCCGCCTTGGCACCCACCGACATGAACGCCGTCACCGGTGAAGGCGCACCGTGATACACATCCGGCGTCCAGCTGTGGAAGGGCACCGCTGCCACCTTGAAGGCGAAACCCGCCAGCAGCAGCGCGCTGCCGGCGATGAGCAGGAACAGGTTGACACTGCCCTCCTTCACTGCTTCCGTGATGCCGTAAAGACCGGTCGTGGCTGCCGCGCCGTACATAAACGCGATACCGAAGAGCACAAAAGCCGATGCCATCGTGCCCAGCAGGAAGTACTTAAGCGACGCTTCCTTGGAATCGATGCGCTTGTGATCGATACCCGCCATCACGTAAAGCGGTATCGAGAGCAATTCCAGCGCCAGAAATACCATGATCAGGTCACCGGCGCTGCCCATCAACATCATGCCGCTGATGCTGAAAAGCAGCAGCACGTAATACTCGCCCTCGCGGATGCCAACTCGCTTGAGATAATCGTACCCCAGGCCAATGGCCACGATGCCGCTGAACGTAAAGAGCACATTCAGGAAGATACTGAAGCCGTCCACGCGGATCATACCGTTGAATGTGGAGGCCGGGTGCCCGAGCTGCAGCAGGCTGGTGCCCAGCGCCGCCGCCAGCCCTACCGCCGCTAATATGGGGGTGAGCAGTGGAACGCGTTTCGCGAACCATACATCCAGCAGCAGCAAGATCAACGCCCAGACCACCAGCAGGATGACCGGAAGAATGGAGTTCAGATCGATCATTGTCATATTTTCACCTTCCGTTAGTGCGCAGTCTGAGCAACGGTCTGAATCAGCGCCAGCAGCTGCTCGACCGCCGGCGACATGAGCGCGAAGAAGGGCTTCGGGTACAGCCCGATCCAGAAGGCCAGCAGCAGGATCGGCGCCAGGATGATGATCTCACGCGTGCTTAGATCGGCCAGTTTTTTGTTTTCCTCGTGGCGCAGCGGCCCCAGAAAAACCTGCTGGAACATATGCAGCAGGTACACCGCCGCCAGGATCACCCCCAGTGTGGCCACCGCGGCGAACCAAGGAGATGCGAGGAAGGGAGAATTGAAGGCTCCCAGCAGGATGGTGAACTCACCGACAAACCCGTTCAACCCCGGCAGCCCAACCGAAGACAGCACGGTGACCAGTGTGAGGCTGCCCAGGAGCGGCGTCACCCGCCACAACCCGCCGAAATCGGCCATCAGGCGTGTGTGGCGCCTTTCATACAGCATGCCCACGATGAGGAATAATGCACCCGTCGAAAGGCCATGGTTGACCATCTGCAGGATGGCTCCCTGAACCCCCTGCGCGGTGAGCGCGAAGGTGCCCAATACAACGAAGCCAAGGTGACTGATGGAGGAATAAGCCACCAGCCGCTTCACATCCTTCTGCCTGAAGGCCACCAGCGCGCCGTAGAGGATGCCGATCACTGCCAGCGCGGCCATCCACGGGGCGAGCTTGAGCGTCGCCTCAGGAAAGAGCGGCAGGTTGAAGCGCAGGAAGCCGTAAGCGCCCATTTTGAGCAGCACACCCGCCAGAATAACAGAACCCGCGGTGGGGGCTTCGGTGTGGGCATCCGGCAGCCAAGAGTGCAGCGGCCACATGGGCACCTTGATGGCGAAAGCCAGCCCGAAGGCACCGAACAGCCATAACTGCGCGGTCAGCGGGATGGTAGAACCTGCCAGCTGCGTCAGATCAAACCCGCCGTAGGATAATCCCATCCACAGGATGCCCGCCAGCATCAACAGCGAACCGGCCATGGTGTAAAGCACGAACTTGATGGCCGCGTACACCCGCCGCTGGCTGCCCCACAGGCCAATTAAGAAGTACATCGGCACCAGGGTGAATTCCCAGAAGATGTAGAAGAGCACCATGTCGAGCGAGAGGAACACACCCATCAAGCCCACTTCAAGCAGCAGGAAGAAGATCATGAAGCCATTGACGCGTTCCTCCACCGATTTCCAGGCGGAAAGGATGGCAATGGGTGTGAGGAAAGCGGTCAGCAGCACCATCAGGATGCTGATGCCATCTATGCCAATATGAAAACCGATCGTGTTGCTGCCCAGGGTCAACCACGGCAGGTTGAGTTCCATTTGAATGCCACCTTCCGCGGCGTTGAACAGCGATAACATCCACAACGAAAGACCAAAGGTGACCAGCGAGGTCAGCAGGGCGATCCAGCGCACGGTGCTCTTGCCAGCCCTGCCCAACAGCAGGATGAGGACGACGCCCGCAAGCGGGAAAAAGGTGACCAGAAGAAGGGGATTAATGGCTGAAGTCATCGCCCGTCCTTTACCTTAAGAATAGAAACATCATGATTGCCAACAGCCCGATGAACATCCACAGCGCGTAAGAACGGACGTAACCATTCTCGAGTTTGCGCAGCCCCTCTGCCAGCGCGCGCGTTCCCGCCGCCAATCCGCCGCCAACGCGGTCGATCACTCCCAAATCCACCGGTTCGGCCATGAACAGCGCGAAGGCTTTATAGGGATTGAGGATCAGCGCCTGGTATAGTTCGTCCACCCACCATTTGCGTTCCATGCCGGTGTAAAGCGCGCCGAGAGGTTTCTTCAACGGGTCATCGGCATCAGCTTTTTGCGACCGGCGCGAATAGATCAACCATGCCGCTCCCAGCCCCAGCAGTGCCAACAGCAGCGAGATGCCCGCCACCAGCCAGATGAACTCCGCCGGTTCTCCCTCCCCCAGGGTGTGGGAGAGCCAGTGATCAAGCGTGTGCACACCGGGCAGGTTGAGTGCGCCACCCAGCACCGAAAGCACCGCCAGGATGATGAGGGGGATGGTCACGACGCGCGGGCTTTCACTGGCGTGTTCTGCTGCCGTGGTGAGCGGCTTGCCAAAGAAGACCATCACCAGCTGCCGACCCATGTAATACGCGGTTAGAAAGGCCGTGATGACCAGCAGGATGAACACCGCTGCGTGCCCGTTATAAGCCGCACCCAGTATCTCATCTTTGGAGAAGAACCCCGCCAACGGGGCGATGCCTGAAAGCGCCAGCCCGCCGATGAGGTAGACCCAGAAGGTGAGCGGCATTTTATTGCGCAGCCCGCCCATGTTGCGCATGTCCTGCGGGTCGGGTTCCACGCTGCCGTGGCTGCCACCGTGCATGCCGCGCTCCATCCCCTGGATGACCGAACCCGCTGCCAGGAACAACAACCCTTTAAAGAAGGCGTGCGTCACCAGGTGGAACATGCCGGCGACCATCGCCCCCATGCCCACTGCCGCCACCATAAAGCCCAACTGGCTGATGGTGGAATAGGCCAGCACCTTCTTGATGTCATTCTGTCCCAGCGCGATGGTCGCAGCCAACAGCGCGGTGAGCGTACCCACCCACATCACCACAGTTTGGGCGGTAGGAACCACGCTGTAGAAAGCCGTGCTGCGCGCCACCAGGTACACGCCGGCGGTAACCATGGTGGCTGCGTGGATGAGCGCGGAGACCGGCGTGGGGCCTGCCATGGCATCAGGGAGCCACACGAACAGCGGAATTTGCGCTGACTTGCCGGTGACGCCCAGCAGCATGGCCAGGGTGATGAGCAGCATTACACCGGGATGCGCTGCCGCCACCGCCGCTGCCTGGCCGAAAACCTCGTCAAATTGCAGCGTGCCAAAATAACCGAAAATGAGAAAGAGCGCGATCAGCAAGCCAAAATCGCCAATGCGGTTTGTAATGAAGGCTTTCTTGGCAGCCTCAGCGTTGCCGGTGCCGTTCCTGCCTTTTTCATACCAGAAGCCAATAAGCAGGTAGGAACACAGCCCCACCCCCTCCCAGCCCACGAACATCATCAGGAAGTTATCAGCGCTCACCAGGATCATCATCGAAGCGATGAACAGGTTCATAAAGATGAAGAAGCGTGTATAGCGGCCGGGGTCGCCGTTGTGGCGCACGTCGTTGTGCATATAGCCGATCGAATAAACGTGGATCAGTGTGCCGACCAGCGACACCACCAGCATCATCACCACCGAGAGCGTATCCACACGGAAAGCCCAGCGCACCGAGAGGTCGCCAACGGTGATCCACTCCCAGGGGCTCACCACTTTAGCCTCCGGTGCCGCTGCCAGTGCAATTGCCAGCAGCACCGCCACCACAAAAGTGAGCCCGGCGGCCAGGCTGGCAACTACACCGCTGAATACCTCGCCCAGGCGCCTGCCCAGCAGCATATTGATGACCAGCCCAATGACCGGCAGGAACACGACCCACGGAACGAGATTGAAGATTTGTCCAGATTCCATAAATTTTTCTCCCTTTGGCGGGTCGATCAGCCTTTCAGGCTGTGCATCTCATCGATGCTGATGCTCTTCTTGGAGCGGAAAATATCCACGATCAGTGCCAACCCCACCGCAACTTCGGCGGCGGCAGTGACCATTACGAAGATCACAAACACCTGGCCATCCAGGTTCTGGTAGTAGTTGGCGAAGGTGATGAACACCAGGTTGGCGGCGTTGAACATCAACTCCAGCGACATGAGGATGACGATGGCGTTTTTGCGGATGAGAACACCCACAACCCCCAGGCTGAAGAGGATGACCGCGAGGATGATAGGGAATATGACCGGGAACATTAAGCGCCTCCATCCTTCTTTTGTTTCTGCGTTAGCACCACCGCGCCGATGGCCGCCACCAGCAAAATGACCGAGGTAACTTCAAAGGGCAGTGAGTACTTCTGGAACAGCACCATGCCCAGGCTTTTTGGGTCTACCAGTTCAGGATTGGCGGCGAATGTGGTAGCAGCGAAGCCGTAACGCGTCACCAGCGCGTACACGCCCTGCACGATGAGCGCGATTGCCAGCACGATCGCCAGCGGTCGCTGCCATTTGAGCGGTTCGCGCGGGTCAAGCTGATGAGTACCCAGCAGCATGATCACAAAGAGCACCAGCACCATGATCGCCCCGGCGTACACAGCGATCTGCGAGAGCGCGATGAAAGGCGCACCCAGTATCAGGTAAATGACCGCAACGGAGAGAAAATTCAGGATCAGGAACAGCGCGGAATACACCGTGTTGCGGCTGAGCAGCATGGCCGCGGCCGCTGCCACCGCGACGATCCCGAGCAAGATGAAAATCAACAAACCAGGCGTCATCCCTGCCTCCTCAATCCGTGGGGTCTTTCATTTCAGGCACCGAGCGTGTGTACACCCCCGGTTCGGTCTGCTGCGGGGTGGGTTTACCGCCAGCCGGAACCTTCACCAGCAGTTTCTCCTTGGTGTAAATGGCACTCAGGCGGTCGGTGAAGGTAAGTTCATATTCCTTTTCCAGCACAATGGCCTCAGTCGGGCAGGCGTCTTCGCAGAACCCACAGTAGATGCAGCGCAGCATGTTGATCTCGTAGGTGCTGGCATAGCGCTCACCAGGCGAGTAGCGTTCATCATCAGTGTTCTCGGCAGCTTCCACGAAGATCGCATCCGCCGGGCAGGCAGACGCGCACAACGCGCAGCCGATACATTTCTCCAGCCCGTTGTCGTAACGTTTCAACTCGTGCCTGCCGCGGTAGCGCTCGCGCACCGGCCGCCGTTGTTCAGGGTACTGGATGGTAACCGGTTTCTCAAAGAGTGATTTAAATGTGGTGATCAAGCCGCGAAGCATCTCTCATCCTCCGATCAGTACGATCACCAGCGCCGTCACCAACACGTTGAGAAGCGCCAGTGGAAACAGGATTTTCCAGCCGAAGGCCATCATGCGGTCATAGCGGAAGCGCGGCCAGGTAGCCCGCACCCAGATGAACCAGAAGAGCAGGATGATGACCTTGATGGCCAGGTAGATCGGACCCAGCCAGGGGTAGGTGCTCACGCCGGGACCCCAGTAACCGCCGAGGAACAGCGACGCGCCGATCATGGAAACTGCGATCATTTTGATATATTCCGCCATATAGAAGAGCGCAAATTTCATGCCCGAATATTCGGTGATGAACCCGGCGGTCAGTTCGTGCTCGGCCTCCGGCATATCGAACGGGGAGCGGTTGATCTCGGCGTTGGCACCAATGAGGTAGATGATCGCTCCCAGCGGTTGCAGCACCACGAACCACATCGGTTTTTGGGCTGCGACGATATCACTGATGCTCATCGAACCCGCCAGCAGCACCGGCCCGACGTAAGCCAGCCCCAGCGCCAGTTCGTAGCTGATCATCGAGGCGGTGGCGCGCAGCGCGCCCATGGTGGAATACTTGTTATTGGAGGACCAGCCCGCCAGCGCGATGCCGTAGATGGAGATGGCGGTAACCGTAAGCAGGTAGAGGATCCCTATATTCAGGTCAGCCACTTGAAGGGTGATCTCGCGTCCAAACAGCGTGATGGGCGGTCCCAGCGGGATCACACCGGTGATGATGAGAGCCGGGATCACTGTGAGCACCGGCGCCAACACAAAGAGAAATTTATCCGCCCTGGCTGGAATTAATTCTTCCTTAAATATCAACTTTACAGCATCAGCGATCGGCTGCAGCAGGCCGGCCGGGCCGGCGCGGTTGGGGCCGATGCGTACCTGCATGCGCGCCAGCAGCCTGCGTTCGAACAGCGTGACATAGGCGAACCCCACGGTCAGGCCGAGGATCAGGATGAGCGCTTTCAGGAACCATTCAAGAAACATCGCAAATGTCATAGCTACCCTCGCCTACGAATCTACCGCGGTTCGCTGCGGCACTGAAAGTGTTACCACCACCGGGGCGGAAAGCAACGCCCCCATGCTGCGCGTTACCAGCACCACACCCTGCGGCTGACCCTTGTCTACACCCGCCTCACCTTCGATCTCCCTGCCGTCGAGCTTGAGCAGGATGCGCTCTCCGGGTTTGACCTGGAAGCGCTCCGCGTCGGCCGGGTGCAGGCTGAACAGGTTGCGCGCGATGCGCCGTTGGAGCATGCCCGAAGTGGTGACCGTGCCGCCCCTGTCGTACAGGCGGGTGACAGGAACGGCCAACAGGTTGCCATGCTCAATTTTTAGTGCTTCCGGTTCCATTACTTCAGCTGCAGGCGTCAGCGTTCCAGGCTTGAGCGGAAGGATGACACCAAGTCCTTCCTTGTTTTCGTAGCTGGTACCCCCGTAATACATGCCACTGCGCCCAAGGGATGGCGTTTGTTCGCGCACGGATTGGACATCCTCAAGGCTGATGCCCTTGAAGACATCGACCTCGCGGCTCAACTGACTGAACAGATCGACTACATTTTCACCTTCTAACGGGATTTCTGCTGTTCCGGCGATGGCGCGGGTGATGGCGTGATCGGCGCGCGTGCCTGCAGGCGCTGGTACCGCCGGCGAATAATGCTGCAGGCGCCTTTCTCCTGATACCACGGTGCCCTCCCGTTCCATCACTGCCTGCACTGGCAGCACCACGTCCGCCAGTTTGGCGGTTTCCGTCAGGAACAGGTCCTGCACGATAACAAAGCCTGCGCGCTGCAGCGCAATTTTCAACTCAGGGTCCTCACTCGCAGGGTCAGCCGCGGCAATATACACGCCCATCGCCGCGCTGATGGTCTCCGCCAGGTGCTCATCCGTTCTGAATCCAATCTCCCAGGCACCCTGGTCGTTGCCCTTCTGCCAGGCAGCGATCAAGCCACTGTTAACTTTGCCCCTGTGACCGCTCACTTCCAGCCAGGCTGCCAGCAGGTCGGCTACGCCCGCAGATGCGGTCAGTCCCATGCCTTCGCTGCCGTAAATGAACACCAGATTTTCAGCCTCTTTCACCGCCTGCGCGATATCACTTTCGTCGGCGAGCAGTGTTTTGAGCGTGCTGATCTCACTGCCGTAGGCGTAACGCAGCCGGTGGGTGGCGAATTTATCCAGCCTGGTGGTGCGCGGGTTGACCACAACCAGGGTGGCCCCGCGCTCCGCCGCCTGCTTCACCCGCAGCCACCAGATTGGGGCTTCTTCGTGCAGGTCAGAGGCGAATACCAATATCACCGATCCCCTGGAGAGTTTCCCCAGATCAGAGCCTGGCGTCATGCCGGCCATGGCAACGCGGTCACCCCCGCTGATGGCAGCATGCAGAATGGCTTTGCCCCCGGTCTTATCGGCGAGTTGTTTGAGGGCGAACAGGTCTTCATTACTTAAGCGGCCGCTGGTGACAACCGACAGCCTGGAGCCTGCGGCTTTGACCTGCTGCGCCGCGTATTCGAGCGCTTCATCCCAGCTTGCTTTCACCAGTTCGCCGTCGCGTCGTATCAGCGGGGCGGTCAACCGCTCCGGGCTTTCGTAATAATGATAGGTGAACCTGCCCTTGTCGCAGATCCAGATCTCGTTCACTTCCTCGTTCTGTCGCGGCATCACGCGCTTGATCACCACCCGACCATCTTTACGCGCCTCGCGGCGTACATTGTAGGTGATGTTGCACCCTACCGGGCACTGGGTGCAGATCGAAGCCTTCGCAACCATCTCCCACGGGCGGGCGCCAAAGCGGAAGTCCGCGGTGGTAAGCGCGCCAACCGGGCAAATATCGGTGGTGTTGCCGGAGAAGATGGAATCAAATCCCGGTTCTGAAAAAGTGACGATCTCCATTGAACGACCGCGGTTGTAAAAGCCGATCACAGGGTCATCGACCAGCTGCTCCTGGAAGCGTACACAGCGACCGCATTGGATGCAGCGTTCGCGGTCAAGAATGATCAATTCGCCCAGCGGGACCTGTTTCTCGTTGCGGCTCTTCTCGTCAAACTCAAAGCGGCTCTCAGAAGGTCCAAATTTCATCGTCAGGTTCTGCAGGGGGCATTCACCGCCCTTGTCGCACACCGGGCAATCGAGCGGGTGCGAAGTAAGGATGAATTCGAGCACCTCCTTGCGCGCTTCCATCACCTTATCGGTCGCTCCCCACACCACCATGCCCTCTGAAACCGGCGTGGTACAGGCGGTCTCCAGCTTGGGGCCAAAGGAGATCTTAGGCGTGCCGTCCTCATTGAGAACAGGTTTCCCGGTCGCGCGGTCGATCTGCGGTCGACCCACGTCCACCAGGCACACCCGGCACATGCCCGCGGGCTTGAGCTTGGGATGGTAGCAGAACACCGGGATGACGATGCCCAGTTTCTTCGCCGCGTCCACGATCATCGTTCCATCAGGAACGGTGACGCTGCGGCCGTCGATTTTGAGAGTGACTTGTTTTTCCATCCGCTCATTTCTCCAGGCGGGCCGCGAAGTCAGCCCGGTAATTTTCAATAGCAGATCTCACCGACACGGTTGAGAACTCCCCCAGCGCGCAAAGGCACTTGTTCTGCATCTGCCCGGCAATGGAATCCAACAGGTCGATATCCTCCTCGCGCGCCTTGCCGGCTTCGATGCGGTCGATCACCCGCGCCATCCAGAAGGTGCCTTCACGGCAGGGAGTGCATTTGCCGCAGGATTCGTGCTTGAAGAAGTGGATCGTATCATGCACCAGCGCGCTGGCATTTACCGTTTCATCAAGGATGATCACCGAGGCTGAACCGAGCGCGCAGCCCAATTCGACCACCGACTCGTAATCCATCGGGGTATCCAGCGCGGCTTCGGTGGCCGGAATGAGCGCGGAGGAAGCCCCTGCCGGCATAATGGCCTTGATCTTGGCGTCATTGATGATGCCCTCACCGTGGCGGTAGATGAGCTCGCGGAAGGTGGCACCCAGCGGCAATTCGTAATTACCGGGTTTGTTTACCCTGCCCGATAAGCTGAAGATCTTGGTGCCGGGGCTCTTCTCGGTGCCCTGGGTGCGAAAGTGCGCCGCTCCCTTGCCAACGATGATGGGCAGGTTGGTGAGCGTTTCCACGTTGTTGATCACGGTCGGCATCCCGAACAGGCCTGCCACCGCCGGGAAGGGTGGTCGCAGCCGCGGCTGCCCGAGCCTGCCTTCCAGCGATTCGAGCAGCGCGGTCTCTTCACCGCAGATGTAAGCGCCAGCGCCTAAATGGGTGTAAAGGCGCAGTGAATAATCCTTGCCAAAAAGATTATCGCCCAGGTAGCCGCTGCTGGTCAGTTCAGAGATGCGCTCGTCCAATTTGCGCGCGATCTGCCAGAACTCGCCGCGCAGGTAAACATAAGCACTGTGAGCGCGAACGGCGTAAGCAGCCAGCATCAGCCCTTCAAGGAATTGGTAGGGGTTGAATTCCAGTATTTCGCGGTCTTTGAAAGTGCCGGGTTCTGATTCATCCGCGTTAGCCACCACGTAGTGCGGCCAGATGGTATTGGGCAGGAAGGACCACTTGGTGCCCGTTGGAAAACCCGCGCCGCCGCGTCCGCGCAGACCGGAGGTTTTCACTTCGTTAACCAGGTCCTCCGGGGTGAGCGACGTGACGGCCTTTTTCCAGGTTTCAAATCCGCCGTGCTCAATGTAAGTGGAGAGCTGGTTGATGCCGGGAATTTCGCGGTGGCGCAGCAGGAAAAGCTCACTCATGGTCACCTCCCTCGGTCTCCGGCGTAATCGGCTCGGTGTTGACCACGGGTTTCATGGAGGCCATCATCGAGCGCAGCCAATCCATCGTGCGCGCCACCGTCTGGTGCTCGTGATATTCGATCTCGTCACCCATTTGTGATTGGAACATGGGCGCACGGTCACATGCCGCCAGGCACTTGACCTCCTCGATGGTCACCAGCCCATCAGGCGTGGTTCCGCCGGGAGTGATCCCCAACTCAACGCACAGCCCTTCCAGGTATTCCCTCGCCCCGCGCAACGCACAGGCAATATCCGTGCATACCTGGATGCGGATCTTGCCGCCCGGTTCGGCGTGAAAGAGGGTGTAAAAACCCACTACCGATGCCACTTCAGTGATATCGACGCCGGCGATCTCAGCGATCTCACCCATCGTCTCACGGGAGATGAAGCCGTTTTCCTGCTGTGCCAGATGCAGCAGCGGCATCACGCTGGCGCGTTTCTGATCCGGCGGGTACTTCGCCAGCATCTTTTCGATCTCTGGTGCGTGTTTTTTGAGGAGTTGATTCACCGGTCACAGTCTCCCAGAACAATGTCTATGCTGCCAATGATGCCGACCATATCCGCCACAAAATGTCCTTTGGCGATGGCAGGCAGGGCGTGCAGCAACGGCCCGGACGGCGTGCGGTAATGCACGCGGTAAGGTTTTGGCGTGCCGTTCGATTCCAGGAACACACCCATCTCACCGCGCGGGCTTTCCACCGTGGCATACACCGCGCCTTTTGGAGGGATGAAGCCCTCCGTCCACAATTTGAAGTGATGGATCAACGCCTCCATGCTCACCCCGATCTCGGAGCGGGGAGGCGGTACGTACTTATAATTCTGGTCGCGCACCGGCCCGTATGGCAGCTTATCGATGGCCTGCTCGATGATGCGCACAGACTGGCGCATCTCCTCCAGCCGCACCAGGTAGCGCGCGTACACATCGCCTTCGCTCTGGGTAGGGATCTCAAAATCGTACTGGTCGTACCCGCAGTAGGGGTTGGCCTTGCGCACATCATGCGCCAACCCGCTGGCGCGCAGTGTGGGTCCGGTCACATCGTAGGCCAGGCAGGTTTTGGTATCAATTTTTCCAATCCCCCTGGTGCGGTCCAGGAACAGCGGATTTTTCGTCAGCATCGACTCATATTCGATCATGCGCTTCGGCAGCACTTTAATGAAGTTGCGCACCAGGCCTTCGAACTCTACCGGCACATCGCGCCACAACCCGCCGGGGCGGATGAAAGTGGTCATCATGCGCGCGCCGGATACAAGTTCAAAGATATCCAGCACCATCTCGCGTTCGCGCATGGTGTACAGGAAGGTGGAGAGGGCGGCCAGGTCCATGGCCGAGGTGCCCAACCACAGCAGGTGCGACTGGATGCGCGATAGTTCCGTCAGGATCACGCGAATGGCGTCAGCCCGCGGCGGTGATTGCAACCCGGTGAGCTTCTCCACTGCCAGGGTGTACACCAGGGTGTTGCCCATGGCGTACATGTAGTCCATGCGGTCGGTCAACACTTCAGCCTTCTGGTAGGTCTTGGCCTCCATGTTCTTTTCGATGCCGGTATGCAGGTAGCCAACATCGGGGATGCAATTGACGATGATCTCACCGTCAAGCTCGAGGATCAGGCGCAGCACGCCGTGCGTGCTGGGGTGCTGCGGCCCCATGTTGAGCACCACGCTCTGCCCGCTGAACGCGTGCTCGCTGAGGTGCGTTTTCAGTTCATCTAAGGTGAATTCCTGGATCTCTCGCATGGCTACAACTCTCCCTTGGGTTTGCGCATGTCGATCTCATCGAAGTTGAAGGTGAACTGCACCTCCTCGTAGCCCAGCGGGTAATCCTTGCGCAAGGGATGGCCTTTCCAGTCCGGCGGAAGCAGCAGGCGCCGCAGATCTGAATGCCCCTCAAACTGGATGCCGAACAGGTCCCATACTTCGCGCTCGCGCCAATTGGCGCTGGTGTATACCGTCTCGAGCGTCCGGATAGCGGGGGTATCACCATCGAGCGGTGCCCTTACGTTCAGGTAGACCTTGTTGGTAGTGGAATAGAAGATGTATACCATGTGAAAACGCGGGCTGGTTTGCGGGCAATAATCCACCGCGGTGACCGCAGAGAGCAGATCAAAGGCGAACTCGTCGCGCAGGATGGCGGCGGCTTCCACGTTGGCGTCCGCCGGGATGAGCAGGGTAACCTCGCCGCGGAATTCGCTGACTTCAGCCTTGAACTGCTGCTTGAGTCTTTCTACTGCCGGAATCAGGTTTTCGTTCATGTTGCCTCTACTTCCAATCGGAGACTTTTTCGGTGCGTATCTTCTCGTACAGCGTGAGAATGCCGTGGATCAACCCTTCAGGGCGCGGCGGGCAGCCGGCCACGTACACATCCACCGGCACGATCTCATCCACGCCCTGGTAAATGGCGTAATTGTTGTACACGCCGCCGCAGGAGGCGCAGTCACCCATGGCGATGACCCACTTGGGATCCGGCATCTGGTCGTACAGGTTGCGCAGCACCGGCCCCATTTTTTGCGAAACACGTCCCGCCACGATCATCAGGTCCGACTGCCTGGGGCTGGCGCGCATCAGTTCCATGCCAAAGCGGCTCATGTCGTAATTGGAAGCCTGCATGGCCATCATTTCGATGGCGCAGCACGCCAGGCCGAAGGTCATCGGCCACAGCGAGTTGGTGCGCGCCCAGTTGACCATTTTATCCAGCGAGGTGGTCACCACCCCGGAACTGCCACTTTTAGGTTCTACTCCCATTCCATCGCTCCTTTTTTCCACAGGTAAACAAAACCGGTCATCAGGATGGCCACGAAGATGATCATTTCAATAACAGCAAACAGGCCGAGTTTTTGAAAGGTGACCGCCCAGGGCAGGAAGAAAATAACTTCAACATCGAAGAGGATGAACAGCACCGCCACCAGGTAAAAACGCACCGGCATCTGGCGCGTGCCCGGTCCGTAGGGGATCATGCCGGATTCGTAAGGCTCTCCTTTTTTGGCGGTCGGGCGGTGCGGACCAATGTACCTGCCCAGCAGCAGCACAATAATACCCACAGCGATGGAAAGCGCGAGCAGGATAAAGATGGGAATATATTCATTGGGCATGGGATCGTTCTCCAGTCGGAGAGATTTAATCACCCCGGGATGACATAGTCATCCCAGCGTCAATCTATTTTACCCGAAAATTACGAGGGGTATGTTGAAATACAGCAAACGAAAGAACGCCTGGCCGGTGAACTGCAGGGTCAGTATTTTTGGCGATTGGGCAGTTACAGGAGCGACAGGGAAAGATCCTGGCGGAAAACGCAGCTCTCCCAGATAGAAGAAATCCCCCGCCGGTTGGCGGGGGAGGAGCAAATTGAGTTGCCCTGTTTACGGCTTTTAGCGCGGCCTTATTCACTTGCGATGGTCCGCCCACTTCCCCCTTATCAGACGGTACCGGTATCATAAGGCGCTATTGCGCCGCGCCGTTGGTCAGGTTATCTCAAGGTATTACCTCGCTTTTTCGTATTGCTGTTCCACAAAGCTCCAGTTGACCACTGACCAGAAAGCCTTGATGTAATCAGGCCGGCGGTTCTGGTAGTTCAGATAGTAGGCGTGCTCCCACACATCCAGCCCGAGGATCGGCGTGTGCTGATCCATGTGCGGGCTGTCCTGGTTGGCGGTGGAGTAGACCTGCAGTTTCTTGTCTTTGTCGACCACCAGCCACGCCCAGCCGGAGCCAAAGCGCGTGGCCGCGGCAGTGGCGAATTTCTCCATGAAGGCATCAGCCGAGCCGAATGTGCTCTCAAGCTCTTTGAGCAGAGCGCCGGAGGGGGCGTTTTTGCCGCCCGGGTTCAGCACATCCCAAAAGAGGGAGTGATTGGCGTGCCCGCCGCCGTTGTTGCGCACCGCGGTACGAATGGCTTCGGGTACAGTGCTGATCTCTTTGAGGACATCTTCGATCGATTTGGCATAGAGCTCAGGGGATGATTCCAGCGCCTTGTTGAGGTTGGCCACGTAGGCCGCGTGGTGCTTGCCGTGATGGATTTCCATCGTACGCGCATCGATCGCCGGTTCCAGCGCGTCGAACGCGAATTTGAGTTGTGGGACTTCAAATACTTTGTTCATGTTTTCCCTTCCTGGTATTTATTTATACTATTATGATAATAATACTCATATTTAGAAAAAAGTCAAGTGTTTTTTATAAGAATCGTGTTAAAAAGAATGAGGTATGTGTAAGGGGAGCAGTGTTCAACCCTCCCGCGAGCCGACCCATGAAAAGGTTATTACCAACCTTTCCATGGGTTGTTCTTGGCGCTTGACAAGCCCACGCTGCATATATACTATAAAGACAGCGCACATAATACGGTCATCATAAATTATTTCGAGAAATAAATATCCGATTGGAGGGTTTTCCATGAAACGCCTGCTGAAATGGTACGAACTCCTCACCCTTAACGGCTACCAGCTGGGGCTGAGCATGGCGTCCAACGTCATCAGCCCGCTGCTGCTGCCGGCGCTGGTGCTGGCCTTCATGCCGCCGGAGAAAAAGAACACCTATACCGCGCTGGTGTACGTTACCGGCCTGGCGGTGGCCATGTTCATTCAGCCGGTGATGGGCATGCTCAGCGATCGCTCCACTTCAAAAATGGGACGGCGTCGCCCGTTCATCATCATCGGCGCGCTGCTCAACATCCTCTTTTTGGGTGTCGTCGGGGCGTCGCTGTGGTTCAAGGG
>CAYMGO010000024.1:0-28153 GCA_964390015.1 uncultured Anaerolinea sp.
AAGAAAAAAACCCCTGAAAAGGGGTTTTTTAGAGCGGGCGATGGGATTCGAACCCACGACCTTCTCCTTGGCAAGGAGACATTCTACCAACTGAACCACGCCCGCGTGCCTGCTAATTTCAGTTGGGATTTTACCTGAACTTATCACACGCGTCAACCCTCGATTTCGTCAACCAGCAATTGCAGATAGTATAATCACCGTGCAATGGAAAAATTTGCACTGGATGTTCAAAGGCTAATCGGTCTCAAGTTGACCTCCCGCCAGGTGAGGGCGTTCAGAGATTACGAGCAGGAATTAATGAACTGGAACGAAAAGTTCAACCTGACGGCGATCCGCGAAATTGAAGGCATACGCACCAAGCATTTTCTGGATTCACTCTCTGCGTTGCTGGAAATGAAGGACCCGGTACCCGAAACGCTGGTGGATGTTGGCACTGGCGCGGGTTTTCCCGGCATTCCGCTTAAGATCGCGCTGCCCGAATTGCGGTTAACACTGGTGGAATCGGTCGGCAAGAAGTGCGAATTCTGCCGGCACACGGTCAGGCTGCTGCAGCTGGAGAATGTGCAGGTGCTCGCGTTGAGAGCGGAGGACATGGGGCAGCTAACACAGTACCGCGAACGCTTTGACTGGGCAGTAGCCAGGGCTGTATCCTCCATGCCGGTGCTGGCGGAGTACCTGCTGCCGCTGGTGAGGGTCGGCGGTGGGGTGCTGGCGCAGAAAGGCGAAAACGCTCACGCAGAGGTGCAGTCCGCTGAACGAGCGATACAAATACTGGGGGGGAACCTGCGCAAAGTCAGGATGGTGACACTGCCGGGAGTGGCAGATGAACGCTACCTGGTTGTAGTGGAGAAAAAAAGCGCCACGCCGCTCCAATTTCCGCGACGTGCAGGCCTGCCTGCCAGGAAGCCGTTGTAGGTCAATCTTCAGTAGCGAGTTTTTCGACGTTTCCTTCGACCACCTGCCAGCGCTCGCATTTATCTCGGAAATCATGGGGAAAGAGATTCATATCGGTTGTGGTCAGCAGCACCTGTTCCGCGTCATCCAGGTACTCGAGCAGGTAAGCCCGCCGTTTTGTGTCCAGTTCCGCGAGGGTTTCATCCAGCAGCAGTACCGGCCACTGGCCGGTCTTTTGTTTCAACCAGTCCACTTCGGCCAGTTTGAGCGAGAGCAGCGCCGTCCTGATCTGACCGCGTGAGCCAAAATCAGTGAGGTCGATGCCATTGCTCAACACCCGCAAATCATCGCGGTGCGGCCCGATGGTTGTGACTCCGCGGGCGATCTCCTCCGAGCGTACTTCGGCCAGGCGGGCAATGAAGCCCTGTTTCACTTTCTCCTGTGTCAGACCGTTCCGCTGTATCTGAACCTGCATCGGCAGCGAAAACTGCCCTTGCGGAGCGGGGAGGGGATCGTATGATGGCTGGTAGATCAATCGCAACACTTCACCTGAACCGGTCAGGTGTTCATGCACACGTTTGGCCGTGTTTTCCAGTTCCTGGATGACATCAGTGCGCGTGGTGATCATCAGGGCTGCGCGCGATGCCAGTATTTCATCCCAATATTCCAGTTGTGAACGGTCGCCCCCGCGTTCGTTCAGGAGCTTCAGCAGCGCGTTGCGCTGGGTGAGCGCCTGGTTGTAATCAGCAAGGGCGCGGGCATAAGCCGGGTTGGCTTGAGAGATCGTCAGGTTCAGGTACCTGCGGCGTTCTTCCGGTCCGTCTTCAATGATGCCGGTCATTTGGGGAAGAAAAATGACCGCGTTGAAGTGACCGATTACCTGGTTGGGAGGGGTTTTCACCCCGTCCAGGAGTACCTCTTTACGTAAACGCGCGCCACCATTGCCGTTAGATTCCTGTATCAGGCGCGCTTCCAGGCGGTGAGCCCGCTCTCCGCGCTGATATGTTGCCACCAGGCGTGCCACTGAGAGATTCTCTCGCGTGGCGATGAAGTTGAGCAACTGGCGGTCACTTTGGGCGTGAAAGGAGGTAAAGGTCGCAAGGTAGTATATGGCTTCGAGCAGCGACGTCTTGCCCTGGGCGTTGGCGCCCATCAGCAACAGAATCCGCCGGGGAACGTCCATATCCAGGCGGGAGAAAAGGCGAAAGTTTGTCAGCGAGAGATGGGTAAGGTACATGACCTAATCTAGCGGGATCTCTTCATCAGGGGCGGGTTTCCAAACCTTTGTGGCGCGATCGGGGTACAACACCCCATCCAGGTGATCCATTTCGTGCTGGAAGATCCTTGCCAGCCAGCCGTTGGCTTTGATCTTTGTTGGCTTCCCAAAACGATTCTGACCTTTAACAATGATCGATGTGTACCGTTCAACTTCTCCCACCAGCTCGGGGACGGACAGGCAGCCCTCAATTCCCATCACCACATCCTCAGAAGTGGAGATGATTTCAGGGTTTGCCACGATGTAAAGCCTGGCAGGCTTATCTTCATCCTCTTCGCTGCCAAACTCGACGACGACCAGGCGCTGTGAGACTGCCACCTGTGGAGCAGCCAGCCCAACTCCGGGGGCTTCCCGCATGGTATCGATCATGTCTGTAACAAGTTCCTGGAAATCCTTGCCGAAATCAGTCACCTTGCGGGCTTTCTTTCGCAAGGTGGGATGTGGTATGGTGATGATCTCTCTCAGTGCCATTCAAGTCCCTTTCTTTCAACAAGCACAGCAATTTTACCTGTAAATTTACATGTTATCGGTTTGACCGCGTTCTTCTTTTCTAAGTTCGTCGTAAGTTTTGATCCAATCCGCCAGTTTTTCCTGCTCAAGGCGCGATGACTTTGTGTTGTGGTCTTTGAAACGCGAGAAAATCTCCGCCTGAATTGCTGCCGGGTTGTACACATCATCGAAGGATAGTTCCTGGTTGCCGATCTGGATGTGGACGGTGCCAAAGTTCAACAATAATCCAATGATGCCTTTTCGCTTGAATTCCACAGTCTGGATGTTCTGAACAGGCGCTGAGCGACGCTCCTCTTTTCCCAGCGGTTTGCGGTTCACATCCACCAGCTGTTCTGAGGTGAGGATGTACACATCGTTGTACCAGTCCTGATATTGATACAACCACCATCCCCAGCCGATAATGGCGACGATAATTCCGGCGATGTACAGTTGGTTAGCCGGGATCGCGGGCAGGAAGTCCAGCAGTTTGAGGATGATCAATACAGCTACCCCCAACAGGAGCAGTGACGGCAGGAGGATTTTCCCCAGAAGCCGCCACCAGTGGGTGCGGTAGACAACCGCGCCGGCGCGTTCGTGGCGCAAGCCAAAAAAGCGCGCAGCCAGGTCAAGGAAGGATCCGCTGGTGTAAGTGGTTTTCAGCCCCGGGGAGCTTATCCTTGATGAAGTGGTTCTTCTTCTGGTATTTTTACCTTCAAGCCTCTGCTGAAGCGTTTCGCGGATTTCGTTCATACCTGTTTGGCGGGTTTCCTGCACGATGTGGCGGCGCTGATACTCTAATAGATCGAAAATAATTTCGGTGACAGGCAGGCGTTTGAAACTGAGTTTACCATTGTAAGTTCTCAGGTTGATGCTACCAAATCCCAACAGCCTGCCCCAAATGGTGGTTTCAAGACCGGTGGAGAGGATGGCGGAATAGGGTGCTTCCTGCCGGCTGTCAAAAAAACCAGTGAGTTTCTTCTGAACCAGCACCCGGTCGGAGGTGAGGATGAAGTAATCATTGCTCCACTCCAGCGCAGACCAGGCGGTAAAGAAGACACCAATCAAAAGGAAAACGAAGGCCAGCAGGGTCAGCGCTACGGATTTTCCAGTTAATCCGAGCGAGAGCAGCCCGGCAAAACCCCCAACGGCGGCACCGCCAACCAGCAGCACGCGCAGCAAAAGAAAGAACGGGTGGCGGCGGCAGACCAGGTTAATCTTTTCTTCATTTTCAAGCCAGGGTAGAAAGAGACGGGCGCGGAACTTGTGCGTCTGGTAGATCAGTGAAAATGCTTTTTTCAGGACGGGATACCGGTCACGCAGTTGAATAAGATCCTGTTCATTTATCTTCACCAATTTTGTGTCAGTCAGGCAGACAGCATCTGAAAAGCGGTAGTCTGTCCGTGACAACACTTCAGCGCCGAAGTAATCTCCACTGGTAAGTACCTGCTCGCGCTTACCCCTGCGCACTACGCCGGCGGTCAATTGAACACTGCCAGAGATTATCCAGTAGAAATGGTCCGGGATATCACCAGCGGAGTACAACCGGGATTCACGAGGGCAGTCAACCACTTCAAACCATGGGGCGACTTCGTTCTGGTTGGTCCCATCCAGAAGGGTAAGGGGGAACAATCCTGAAAGCAATTCAACTGGCACAGTCCCGTGTGAGTCCATACTATAAGTATAACCAAAGCGCGGAAAAATGCGCAGTTTAGGTTTGGAAAACCGGCAGTTCAAAGTCTGGTAAAATTCGCTTGGCAATGACTGGTGGTGAATAAATGAAACGCGTTGGACGTTTTTCGATATTTCGCTGGTTATCACTGGCTTTCATACTGGCAGCGGTAATTCTGACGGTCTTTCAACTGGTGGTATTCAGCCGCTTGCGGGCTTCGTTTTCCGCCGGAACCAGGATCGCCAACGTAGATGTTACCGGTTTATCCATGGAACAGGCGGCTTCGCGCGTGACCCAGGCTTACTCCATTCCGGTTGAACTGCGTTATGGCGACAGCGTCATACAGGTGAAGCCAGCCACGTTGGGTTTTTCGCTGGACATGACCGCGATGATGACCGCTGCTGACCAGCTGCGGGCTTCTGAACCATTCTGGACATCTTTCATCGCGTACCTGTTTAACCAGCAACCTCCTGCCAGCGATGTACCGCTGCGCGCAGATATTGATGAAAAACTGCTGCGGTCCTATCTCGCCAACGAGATCGCCGCCCGTTATGACGAAGACAACGCCTCTTTCAATCCTGTTCCGGGAAGTGTTACATTTGAAGCCGGCACACCGGGTAAGACCCTGGATGTGGAGCGTTCGGTGCTGCTGGTCTCAAACGCGCTGCGGTCGCCTTCAGCGAGAATTGTCAACCTTGCGCTGATTACCGGTAAACTCTCGCGACCCTCTATGGAGAATCTGCGCATCCTGATGCAGCAGATCGTGGATGTGAACGAGTTCACCGGTGAAGTGGAAATCTATCTGCAGGATCTGAAATCCGGGAGTGAGATGCAGCTGGCATACAAAGATGGAGAAGTGCTTACCCCGGATATCGCCTTTTCAGCGGACAGTACGATCAAGATAGCGGTGATGGTAGCGGCTTACCGGGAGATCACTGAGCCAGCCAGCGCTGAAGTGACACAGCTGGTTCAGGAAATGATAGCCATGTCGGATAACGTTTCTACCGATGACCTGATGCGCGAAGTGCTCGCGCCGACAACAGGTCCGCTGATCGTGACCAGTACTGTGCGTGAACTGGGCTTGCGTAATACATTTCTGGATGGCATGTTTTATGTTGGCGCGCCGCTGCTTTCGGGAGGAATATCAACGCCCGCCAATTCAAGATCGGACGTCTACACTGAGCCTGATCCTTACAACCAGACGACACCCACCGAGATCGGGTTGCTGCTGGCGGATATTTATCACTGTGCACAGAACGACGGCGGCAGCCTGGTGGCTGCTTTCCCGGGTGAAGTGACGCCATCAGAGTGCCGGTCAATGATCAGCTACCTGACGCAGAACCGCATCGGTGTATTGATAGAGGCGGGTCTGCCCGATGGTACTCAGATCGGGCACAAGCACGGGTGGGCGATCGATCCGCTGGATGGGTTGATGCACGCCGTAGGTGACGCGGGCTTGATCTATACACCGGGCGGTAATTATGTGTTGACGATTTACATCCACAATACCAATCAGATCGTGTGGGATAATGCCAACCAGTTATACGCGGACCTTTCAAGGGCGGTATACAATTATTACAACCTTGCTGCGGATTAACCTCTGCTGGTTGGGTGAATTGCTTAATTCTGTTGAAATTTGTTCTCCTTGTCAGTTGGTCTCGATTCAAGTATAGTGATGCATATTTTTTACAAAACAGAGGGTAAGGCTTGAACATGGACAGCACTGAAAACGTGGAAAGCAAACCCGCCTGGTTGGACAGGCCAATAAGCGCCTACATACCCAGAATAACCTTTGAACATGTGCTAATCGTGTTGATCGTACTCACGGCCGTGCTGTCGCGTTTCTACGATCTTGGGTTGCGTGTGATGAGCCATGACGAAGTCAATCATGTTGTTCCTTCCTATGAACTTTACCAGGGCAGGGGGTACGCGCACGACCCGGTAACGCACGGTCCGCTGCAGTTTCACCTGGTGGCGAGTTCATATTTTCTATTTGGTGACTCCGATTTTTCGTCCCGTATACCAGCAGCGTTGTTCAGCATCGCGACAATTGTTTTTGTGATTTTCGGGTTCCGCAGGTATCTTGGCAGAACTGGCGCGCTGCTGGCGGGGGTGTTCTTCCTGGTGTCGCCTTACATGCTGTTCTATGGCAGGTACACGCGCAACGAGGCATTTGTAGCACTCTTCGGCGTAATAATGTTGTTTGCAGTGCTGCGCTACCTGGAAAACGGCCGGCACACCTATCTCTATCTCTTTACCGTGGTGCTGGCACTTCATTTCACCACCAAGGAAACCGCCTTCATTTACACTGCTCAGCTGCTCATCTTCCTGGCCGTGCTTTTTATTCGGGATGTGGTAAAACACGAGTGGCCGCAGGCAGGAAAACGCGACGTCTTCATTTTCTCGATGATGGCAGCACTGCTCTTTGTAGGCATCGCGCTGGGGGCAGCGGTGATGGACGCCGGTAGCGGCACTGCTGAAACGGATGCCGCGGTTGCACCTACCATCTATCACACGCTGTTGCTCATCAGCCTTGGGCTGGCGGTTTTGGGATTGGTTGTGGCTGCAGTTGTGTTGATCTGGTCGATGAGCTGGCGTGTCGTCAAGAATATCCGCTCGTTTGACCTGTTGATCCTGACCATCACCATGATCCTGCCGCAGTTGATTGCTTTTCCCATAAACCTGTTGGGTTGGAATCCATTGGATTACTCACAACCTGGTTTGATCCGCACATCGCTGTTCCTGCTGGGTGTGATGATCATATCGGTGGCGCTGGGGATCCTGTGGAAACCACGCCTGTGGCTTGTCAATATCGGTGTTTTTTACGGAATTTTCACGATCTTCTACACCACGTTTTTTACCAACGGGCAGGGATTTTTCACCGGGATGGTGGGGTCGTTGGGATATTGGTTAAGCCAGCAGGGTGTGAACCGCGGGTCACAACCCTGGTATTTCTTCGCCCTGCTGCAGGTGCCGATGTACGAATTTCTGCCGGTGATTGGAACGCTCATTGCGGTGCTGGTTGGCATCAAACACAGGTTATTCTCGACCGCTCCCGGGGTAGCCCCTGCGCACCAGCCTATTGAACAGGCTCAGCTTACAACTCAACTGCTGTTGCCTGAAGTGGAAGACAGTGAAGACAATACAGCGGAGGATTCCCACAAACTCCCCGTGCTGGCGTTGCTGGTCTTTTGGGCAGTGACCAGCCTTGTAGCTTACACGCTGGCGGGCGAGAAAATGCCATGGCTCACTGTTCACGTAACTCTGCCACTGCTGCTGTGTGCCGGTTTTGGTTTTGGCTACCTGGTGGATTCCACGCCGTTAAAACACCTGGCGAACAAGAAAGGCTGGCTTGCGCTCGTTCTGCTGCCGGTTTTCCTGGTCAGTCTTGGCGGGTTGATTGGCTCACTGGCGGGGACGCAAAAACCCTTTGCTGGCAAGGAACTGGAGCAGCTGAAGGCAACCAGCACCTTCCTGTTCGCGTTGATCGCTACGTTACTTTCCGGCGGGTTGCTCTGGAAACTGTTATCCGAATGGAGCCAGCGGACGATACTGAAATTGCTGACTTTGTTTCTGGGGGCGATCCTGCTGGTGCTCACAGCTCGTTCAGCCTACCAGGCAAGTTTTATCAATTACGATACCGCAAGGGAGTTCCTGGTGTACGCGCACGCCGCCAGGGGGCCTAAGGATGTGCTGGAGCAGGTGGTAGAAATCTCACAGCGCACGACCGGCGGGAAGGATTTGCGCGTAGCCTACATCGGCGACGCGCTGTATCCGTACTGGTGGTACTTCCGTGATTACCCCAACAAATCCTGGTTGAAAGATGACCTGACGCGGGACCTGCTGAACTATCCGGTTGTCATCAGTGATGATGAACATTATTCAAAAACCCAGGCCATCCTCAAAGACAGGTATTTTGAAACCAAATACAAGCGCCTTGTTTGGCCGATGCAGGACTACTTTAATATGACCTGGGAGCGATTCTGGAACGGACTCACCAATCCGGAGATGCGCCAGGCGATCTTCAACATCTGGCTGAACAAGGATTATTCGCTTTACGCTTCACTCGCCAATAACACCGGGCTGACACTGGAGAACTGGCAGCCTTCGGGTAATATTTACCTCTTCATACAAAAAGACATTGTTGCTCAAATTTGGACGTACGGCGTTCTCCCGCAGCAGCAGGAATTGGTGGAGACGGATCCATATGCCTTGAAGTACATTGAATTGATCCCTGACAGGGTCTTTGGCACCAGTGGAAATTCTGAAGGCCAGTTGACGATGCCGCGTGGGTTGGCAGTTGCGCCGGATGGATCGATCTTCGTGGCGGATGCCAACAACCATCGCATCCAAAAATTCAGCGCGGATGGCGCGTTCCTGCTGACCTGGGGCAGTTATGCCACGGCGGAAAGTGGTAATGCACCGGGTGGAACTTTTAACGAGCCGTGGGGCATCGCAGTGGGCAAGGACGGTTCGGTGTATGTGGCCGATACCTGGAATCACCGCATCCAGAAGTTCAACAGCCAGGGCAAGTTCATCACCATGTGGGGCGTTCCGGGGCTGGCAGAAGAACCAGACCGCTTCTGGGGTCCACGTGGCATCGCGGTGGACCGCGACGGACTGGTGTACGTGACAGACACCGGCAACAACCGGGTGGTGATCTTTGATGGTGACGGTAATTACCGGGCCCAGTTCGGCAGTAATGGCATCAACCCAGGTGAATTTGATGAACCGGTGGGCATCGCGGTGGATGACAACGGCCTGGTCTACATAGCGGATACCTGGAACCAACGCATCCAGGTCTTTGAACCGACTGCGCCTGGAGCCTACAGCGTGCTCAGAACCTGGGAGGTGAACGGCTGGTTCGGACAATCCATCAACAATAAGCCCTTCCTTGCGCTGGATTCTGAAAATAACGTATTCGTGACTGATCCTGATGCCTTCAGAGTGCTCGAATTTGATCAGGCGGGTAATTTCATCCGTGGTTGGGGAGAGGCAAGTTCAGGCATTGATGGGTTCAGTGTGCCCAGCGGTATCGCAGTAGCCGGGGATGGACGGGTTTGGGTGAGCGACGCGGAGAATAACTTCACCCTTGGTTTTGTGTTACCCGAAATCGATTTTGCAGCAGCCCCTCCTGAAACTGAGCCATCACTGGCACCGGACCTGCCGGAAATTCCGGAAGGGTTGGCTTACCAGGCGGAAAGCGGGCTGGTGGTGAACAACGTGGAAATACCGGTCTATCAACTCAGCACAGATGGCGGGGGCTGGGTTCCGCTGGTACCTGACAGCATCTCTTCATTGCTGGAAGTGGGTGTCGAACCGGAAAAGGACGCGATGGGTGAGTGGGTGCTGCGCTCAGTGGATGGTTTACCTCTCTTCAAGTGGGACCCGGTTTTCTTCGTTTGGGTTTCCACAAGCCCGACACCTTGATAATTCGATAGTGCGGTTTACAAAAATACAGCACCCATCCGGGTGCTGTATTAATTCGTGATTCTTTACTTGTGCGCGGGCTCAAAGATGCGGCTGAGTATGAAGCTGACGACACTGACTATGAGCGCACCCAGGAAGGCGTACAGGAACTGCTGTTGGGGAATGGTGAAGCCGATGTTGAGCACTGTGCCAAACCAGCCCGCGAACAGGAACATCAAGGTATTCACCAGCAGCGTTGCCAGCCCCAGGGTGAGTAAGATAAGCGGACAGCTGATGAACATCACCACGGGTTTGATCAACACATTGGCGAGACCAAAAATGGCACCGAGGACAATATAGGCGTACCACGCGTCATTTTGCATCACGATGTGCGGTCGCAGCAACCACACAGCCAGGAAAAGCGCACCAGCGTTGATGAGGACTCGAAGAAGAAAGTGTTTCATGTGATAATCCTTTCAATCTTAAATACGCAGTCTTAAGAGAAAAGTTTCACACGGCGGGGCTTTCCAGGCTGGCGGATATCTCCATTTTCATCCAGATCAGTGTGTGCAATTCCCGCATACCGCAGGCTGAAAAGCCATTAGCGCCTCTGCCGGCCGGGTAATTGACCACGATGCGTTGGGGTTTGGATACCCTGGTGTAAATGTGCGGCAGCAGTGCCTGGATCGCGCGATCCTCCAAGGCCGGGGAACTTGCCAGCCAAACGTAATCGGAGCCTGAAAAACCGCTCTCAAAAGAAGCAGTACCGATTAGAAGGCCATTTTCACGCGCTGACCAATTACGACACACAAGCGCGTTGAGCAGATTATCCAGCCATATCCAAAAATCCGGGCGCAGACGCTGGAGTTTGTAAGGTAAATTCCAGGCGATGTCTGCGGGGTAAACCTGCTGCAGCCAATCCTTTTGCTGCGCCCAATCGGTTTTCTTTCTTCTGCCTACCGCTACGCCAGCGAGGGCTGAAGAGCGGTACCTGTGGTCCTTCGAAAAGACCCAGGACGTGCGGCGGGTGAATTCTTCAAAACCCGCCTGCCTGTAAATATGGATCGCAGAGGGATTATCAGATCTGACCTGCAGATAAATGTGTTTACCGCCGTGTTCGCGAACGTGAGTGATCGCCCTTTCAGTCAACTGGTGGGCGATGCCCCTCCCGCGCTTTTCAGGAGTTACGGCAACGTTGGCAATAAAATAAGTATGCCGGTCTTTTCTTCTAATTGGGATGAGCGTGAGGTTGCCGATGATGCGTCCCGCTTCCTCCCAGAGGTAACCATGAAAGGGAAATTGCGAACTTTCAGGGGTATTTCCATCAAGGATGAATGCGCCTAACCCACGGGAGATCTGACGGATGTGCCGCAGGTAATCTCTGCCCTCAGCATCCATCTGCTCAGCGAAGGAAATTTCGATCAGGTCAGCAATGGCCGGCAGATCGCGACGGATATCGATGGGCCTTATGTGACTGTCAAATATGGTCGACTCCATGTTGTGAATTTTACACCAGCGTTAGTGAATAGGTGCGAACCTTGCATCGTATTACAGATGCTTATAGTATGAGGATGTGAACAAATTACTAACGAATTTTCACGCAGTAACGATCAGGGTTAACCTGATTCTAATACAAATCTTTGATTCGTCTGATATGCTCGATGCTATAATGACCATTGAAGAAAGAATATGAACTGGAGTTTACTATGATGCGATTTGACAGGTTCACAGAAAGAGCGCAGGAAGCTGCCCAACGGGCAGCTGAGATCATCCAGCGCTATGGACATAACCAGATCGATACTGAGCACATCCTGCTGGCGCTGATCGAGCAACCACAGGGTGTTGTGCTGCAGATCCTCGAAATACTTAAAGTTGATCCGCAAATCCTGGAGGAGCGGCTGGATTACATACTCAAAACCAGCCCGAAGGCCAGTATTTTTGGACAGGGAGCCGGGCAGATTTTCATCACTCCGCGCGTCAAAAGGATCATCGACCTGGCGAATGAAGAGGCCAGTAAACTGAAAGATGAGTACATCTCGACTGAGCACCTTTTTTTGGCCATATTGAGTGAGAAAAACACCCCGGCTGCCAGGCTGCTGGAAACAACCGGCATCACCCGTGATCGCGTGCAGGATGCCATTGTTCAACTGCGCGGTGGCCAACGGGTCACAGATCCGCAGGCAGAAAGCCGCTATCGCACACTGGAAAAATATTCACGTGATTTGACACAACAGGCGAGGGAAGGAAAACTAGACCCGGTCATCGGGCGCGATGATGAGATCCTGCGCGTGATGCAGATTCTCTCTCGCCGTACGAAAAATAACCCGGTATTGATCGGCGAGGCTGGTGTCGGTAAGACAGCCATCGTTGAGGGATTGGCACAAAAGATCGCGTCCAATGATGTTCCCGAGATCCTGATGGGCAAGCGAGTGGTCTCGCTTGACCTTGGTGCCATGATCGCGGGCTCGCGCTTCCGCGGGGAGTTTGAGGAAAGGCTCAAAGCCTCGATCGAGGAAGTACAGCGTTCATCCGGTGAGATCATCCTGTTCATTGACGAATTGCATACGGTTGTGGGGGCGGGGGCTGCCCAGGGCGCAATGGATGCTTCAAACATGCTCAAACCCGCGTTAGCGCGCGGTGAACTGCAATGCGTTGGAGCAACCACGCTTGACGAATTTCAAAAGCACATCGAGAAGGATTCGGCGCTTGAACGGCGCTTTGCCCCTGTTTTCGTGGATGAACCTTCCCCGGAAGACACATTGAAAATGTTGATGGGGTTGCGCGACCGCTACGAAGCACACCACAAGGTACATTTCTCCGATGAAGCGCTGGCTGCGGCTGTGAAGCTCAGTTCGCGCTACGTGAGTGACAGGCGGTTACCGGATAAAGCCATTGACCTGATGGACGAGGCAGCAGCCAAGCTAAGGGTGGCGTTGTATTCTATGCCGCCTGAACTGAAAAAATCCAAAACCGAGTTGGATCGGCTTCGAGCTGAGGAGGAACTGGCGGGAGTGGAACGCGATTATGAACGCGCCGCGCGCATGAAGGCGGAACGCCTGCGCCTCGAGGATCAGTTCAACCAGGCGCGCGATAAGTGGGAATCTGATCACAAATTGGACGAGGTAGTGGATGTGGATGACATCGCCCAGGTGCTGGCGCAATGGACCGGCATCCCGGTGAGCCAGATGATGGAGGCGGAATCTGAAAAACTGCTGAAGATGGAAGACCGTCTGCATGAGCGCATCATCGGGCAGGACGAAGCCATCCATGCAGTGGCGGACGCCATCCGGCGTGCGCGCTCGGGTTTGAAGGATCCCCGCCGGCCGATCGGGTCTTTCATCTTTATAGGCCCTTCAGGGGTTGGCAAAACGGAACTGGCGAAAGCACTGGCCGGATTCATGTTCGATGACGAAGACGCGCTGGTGCGCATGGACATGAGCGAGTACCACGAGCAGCACACCGTCTCGCGCCTGTTCGGAGCGCCTCCGGGTTATGTGGGTTACGAGGAAGGCGGGCAGCTAACCGAAGCGGTGCGCCGCCGGCCTTACAGGGTGATCCTGTTTGATGAGATCGAAAAAGCCCATCCGGAAGTATGGAACGCACTGCTGCAGATCCTCGATGACGGACGCCTGACCGATGGCCAGGGGCGTGTGGTCGACTTTCGCAACACTGTGTTGATCATGACCAGCAACCTGGGTACCGAATTTGTGCGCCAGGGCGGAACTCTCGGCTTCCTGCAGAAGACGGATACCGCTGAAGAGCGCCAGGCTCAGGAAAAGATCGAGAAAGCGCTCAAGAGCACATTCCGACCGGAATTTCTAAACCGCATCGATGAGATCATCATGTTCTCGCCGCTATCAACTGAACAGATGCTTGAGATCGTTGACCTGCAAATGAAGGAAGTGCGCGCACGGCTTGAGGAACACGGTCTTAAAGTTGAACTAACCGTTGAAGCACGCGTATGGCTCGCGAAGGAAGGTTACGATCCATCGTTCGGTGCCAGGCCGTTAAAGCGTGCGCTGCAAAAACACGTGGAAAGTCCGCTTTCAATCGCGCTGCTTTCCGGTCAATACGCTGAAGGTGACACTGTGCTGGTTGACCTGGACGCGGAAAAGCAGGAGATCAATTTCCGCAAGAAATGACACGCTGAAGCACTAAAAGCACCCCGGTATTTGCGCATACAAAGCCGGGGTGTTTTTTATTACCTCTGAAATGAAATTACTTTGCTCTATCGATTATAATTACCCGCTGGCAGGTGAATATTTGTAGAACACAAATTACGCCAAGGAGGCGATTTATGAAAAAGGCTTTGATCACTGGCATCACCGGACAGGATGGTTCCTACCTGGCAGAACTGCTGCTCTCCAAGGGGTATGAAGTTCACGGTATTATCCGGCGGGCGAGTACATTCAATACCCGCCGCATCGATCACCTATACCATGACCCGCACCGCAATGGGGGAGAGGTAAAACTCTACCTGCACTTTGGTGATATCGCGGCTATTGAGAGCCTGATGGATGTGATCTACAACGTGAGACCTGACGAGGTGTATAACCTGGCGGCGCAAAGTCATGTGCGTGTGAGCTTTGACATGCCCGAGTACACAGGGGATATTACTGGCTTGGGCACGATCCGCATCTTGGAGGCCATCCGCCGCAGTGGGTACCCGGAGAGGTTTTACCAGGCTTCCTCCAGCGAGATGTTCGGCTCCGCCAAACCGCCGCAGTATGAACTGACACCGTTCGAACCGCGCAGCCCATACGCAGCAGCCAAGGTTTACTCTTACTGGGTGACGCGGAACTACCGTGAGGGTTATGATATCTTCGCCGCCAACGGCATTCTCTTCAACCACGAATCACCGCGCCGTGGCGAGACCTTTGTCACCCGTAAGATCACGCGTGCGGTGGCAGCCATTCTTGCTGGCAAGCAGAGCAAACTGTATCTTGGCAACCTGGATTCAAAGCGTGATTGGGGTTATGCACCGGAATATGTGGAAGCCATGTGGATGATGCTGCAGCAGGAAAAACCGGATGATTACGTGATCGGTACCGGCGAGGCGCACAGCCCGCGCGAGTTCCTGGACGAAGCATTTGGCTATGTGGGTTTGGACTGGAAAAAGTATGTGGAGATCGACCCGCGCTACTTCAGGCCGACCGAGGTGGATTACCTGCTTTCGGATCCTTCCAAAGCGCGCACGAAGCTGGGCTGGGAACCCAAGATCAAGTTCCACGAGCTGGTGCGCATCATGGTTGATGCCGATCTGGAGCTGAGCGAGCAACCCAGCCCGGGCGAAGGCAAAAAGATCATGGCGGAGAAATTCAGCGGCTGGCACCGTTGGGAACACCAGGTTGTCAGCATGGAAAGGTAAGGATCAAAAGGCGGGGTAACCCGCCTTTTTCTTCTTGACAAAATAGAACAATTGTGCTATTATGGTGAAAATCCCTCAAGGAGGTTCACCATGAACGGCGCACAAAAAGCCATCATTCCCGGAATCATTTTCAGTTGCCTGATTCTTTTGTCCCTCAATCGCCTTGTGAATCCTCCGCGTACGGCCAGCGCGGCAACGGAAGTCCCGTATCATGAGGCAGAATTAGCTAAGGGGGATATCGCAGAAGACAACGATGAGAGCTGCATCTTACAGGAGCGATACCCGGCAGGGATCGGAGATTGGTGCAGCATCATTGAAGACAACGCGCAGATATTTGGAATCGATCCGCTGCTGATCGCGGCGGTGATGAAGGTGGAAAGCGGTGGACAGCCCGAGGTTATTTCGCAATCAGGGGCAGTCGGGTTAATGCAGGTGATGCCCAGCGATGGCATCGCGGCAAATTTCCAGTGCATTAACGGTCCGTGTTTTGCGGCGAGGCCGACTACCGCTGAATTAAAGGATCCCGCTTTCAACGTTATGTACGGCACGCGCATGCTGGCCGGTTTAATTGACCGCAACGGTAATCTCCGTGATGGTTTGAGATCTTACGGACCGTATGATGTCGGTTACTGGTACGCTGACCTGGTACTGCAGCTGTACACATCTCTGCAGGAGTAAAATTATTAAGAAAATTCAACCGCGAGTTTTAATTTTTACCCTTGACGTTCGCGAATTGTTAATTACAATAAGGATTGAGAATCTAAAGAAAGGAGCGCGTCAACATGGATTACAGCATCGAAACCAAAAAACTGTACTGCACCCTGCTCAACGCTGGTGGTGCTGTTGCTCTTTGTTGTATTGCGCCTGTTTCCGGATAAGATCCATTCCACTGCTATTAGCGGTCACGGGTGCAGCAACAAGCCCGTGACCGTTTCTTTTTAATTCGCGAGGTCCAGGGTTCTGAGAAAGGAGGCATGGAAAAATGGAAAATGGTAGTGATCTTTGTAGTCGGGATAATGGTCCCAATTGTTGAAGAGAAATAATGAAGTTGCACGAGGAAAAGAAGGAGGCCGATATGTTGGATTCATTGATGAAAATCGGCGCTTACAGGGTAGAACATTTTGAAAATATTGACCGGATCGATCCGGAGGCCTTTGGTTTTTACATTCGTGGAGAACTAAAGGGCGCCAGCGCTTACAGCCGTGATGCCAAGACGCAGCTGTATGCCGGGTTGATGATGATCCATTCGAAAGTGCAAATGGCACATCTCCGCGGTATCTATGTGGATGTGGATTCGATCGAGAATCTGCAGCGTCCAGCTTACCTGCAGATGAAGGAAGACTTGATCGCTGGTTTGTTCAGACGCATCCTGGTATTGGATGAAGCCGCTCTTCTGGGGAGTGCTGATGCACAGGTGGACCTCTACCAGGTTTACATCGCCATTGGCGGATTTGAATTGCTCGTGTGCAGGGATGGTGAGTGTGTGCCATATCCTGTATTTGAGCAGCATGGAGTATGAGGAAGAACACGTTACGGAGCAAGAATGAACAAGCAGATAATTGCTGAGGACGGAAACATCAGGCTGGTCCCGCTGGACCCGCAAGAGGACGCAGGGGTTCTGACCGCATGGGTGAGTTCTTCTTCCATGCGGCATCAGAATCTATCCACTATCACCAATCCATGTGTAGCGGTAGATGAAAGTGGAATCCTTACAGATGCAATAGGTCAGCCCGCTGAATGGCTGGCGGAGTATCACTTTGCCGTGAGGGAAGGTGAGCTCAGACCGATGATCGGGTTGGTTCACCTCGGACATCTTGTCTCCTCTCACCATGCAGCCTGGCTGGAAATTGAAATTGAGGAAGAGGCAGCTGTGAAGGAGAAAGCCGGGGTTGTGATCGATCTGGCACTGCAGTTCGCCTTCGTCGATCTTGAACTTCACCGGGTTTGTGTGAACATACCCTCGTATGATGACGCAGAGATCGCCCTGTATGAAGAAGCTGGTTTCTTGCGCGAGACTCAACGCCGCCAGGCGGTATGCCACGAAGGACGTTTATTTGATGACCTTCTCTATGGCATCTTGCGTTCAGAATGGTTGAAATTGCAGCAGGAGGTTGAGGCATGAAGACACAAATACTTGAAGGAAAAAATGTTAAGCTTGTTCCATTGGCTTTACCTGGCCTACGGGATGTAGCGGTTCAAGGAAAGGTGAAAGGGTGGGAGCAAGCCACCCCTTCACTCCAGCGGTCTGCCAAAAAAGATCGCAAACGCCGCGAGGAACGCTTTGTGATGTGCACGACCACTGAAGACAGGATAATCGGATACATCGCTCTTAATGGGTTTGATTGGGATTCAAGGAGCGGATGGCTGGGGATTGGTTTTGGCAACCCTGACAGCATGAGAAAGACTTATACCACCGAGGCTACCCAGCTGATGCTGCGCTACGCATTCAAGCGGCTTCATCTTAACCGGGTAAACCTGAATCTCCTCTCGTGTGATGAGCGGGAAATTCGCTCCTACGAGGAGATGGGCTTCAGATACGAAGGCACCCAACGCGAAGTAGTGCCTACTGCGAATGACCACCTGGATATCATCGACATGGGCATTCTGTGCAGTGAATGGGAACGGTTGAACCGCTATCCGATCGATGAAGCCCAGGGGATCTGAGGATTCCCTCCGGCAGAAGAGCATTTAGAGGCCGCTGATTTTTCCCTTCAGCGGCATCTTTTTTGGCCGTGATATACTATTGGGCAACGAACTGCGAGGAGAGTGCAATGCCTGGAGAAATCAAAGCCGTTATTTGGGATATGGGAGGCGTTCTGCTGCAAGAAGTGGATCGCGCTCCGCGTGAAAAACTCGCCGAGCGTTATCGGATTGCCCTCAAAGACCTCTACGACCTGGTATTCCAAAGTCGATCAGCCCAACTCGCAGGTGTCGGCCGGATCACTGAAGAGGAACACTGGCAGCATGTGGGTAGTACACTTGGTATTCTTTCCACTGATCTGCAGGAATTTCAACTGTTATTCTGGTCAGGAGACCGGGTAGATCCGGTTCTCCACGATTTTATCCGGGGATTGCGCGGGCGATATCAAACGGCGCTACTAAGCAACGCATGGTCTGGCACCAGGAAGGCACTTGTGGATTATTACGATTGCCTGGATATTTTCGACCAGGTTATCATCTCCGCTGAGATCAAACTGGCAAAACCAGACCCGGCAATATACCAGGAAATGTTAACTTTATTGGGCATTGAACCTCGCCAGGCGATCTTTGTAGATGACTTGCAGGAAAATATTGACGTGGCGAACAGGTTGGGAATTTATGGGATTCGTTTTCTTAACAGCAACCAGGCGATCGAGGAAGTGAAAAAAGCGCTTGGATGATTATATGGATTTAGTATTCCAATCCCAAAAAACCATTACTGCGGCTGTCCTGGCGGATACGCACATTCCCGACCGCGTAAAAAGGCTGCATTTGCGCCTGATACCCGAGATGAAAAGCCACGACGTAGACCTGATCTTACATGCCGGGGATATCTCGCGGCCTCAAGTGCTGGAGCAATTGAGGGAGGTGGCACCGGTTTACGCTGTAAGAGGAAACCGGGATTTTCTCTTCATGCGTTCGCTCCCTGTTAGCCGGAAGTTCACTATTAACGGAATCAGCATCTATATGACGCATGGGCACCTGGGGGTGTACCATTACTGGCGTGACAAAATTGAGAACGTGTTGCACGGATACCAGTTTGAGCGGTATTACCGGCGGTTGCTCGCTATCACCGCTGACGCGGATGTGATCATCTACGGACATTCACACCATGCTGAAAATCAGCTGCATGATCGAACGTTGATCTTCAACCCGGGTTCATGCAGCGTGGCAGAAAAACCTGATTTCAGGCTATCGTTTGGTATAATTCAATTCTTCCCCCAGGGTGAAGTGAAAGCAAGGGTCGTTTCACTCGAAGGTTAAACCACTCCAGCTGAGGTTGGAGGCGAGGGGATGACTATATTATTTATTGGCAATTGAAAATCCTGGCGCAAATGGCAGATTCTTTCTTGACCATTGAAAAATGCGTTGGTATAATGAAAAGTTGCGCATCCCGGCTCCGGTATGGGCTGGGAACTTATTCAATTACCGCCAGGTTTGATATTTTAGGAGAAACCAATGGCTTCTGTGTTACCCACAAAATCATATGCACGAATCCCGACAATTTTTGATTTACCCAATTTGATCGAAGTACAACTCGAGTCATTCATACGGTTGAAAGAGGAAGGTCTTGAAGACCTCTTTCATGAAATTTCGCCTATTGAATCGTACAACAAGGGGATGAAGCTCTACTTCCCCGGCCGCAGTGCCGAAGCCAAGCAATGGGGACTGAAATACTGGTTTGAGCCGCCCAAACACACCATCGAAGAGTGCGTTGAGCGTGACTTGACCTATTCAAGCCCCTTGTACGTCTCAGTCCTGCTCGCCGGCCCGGATATCCCGGAACCCGTGAAATCAGACATTTTCCTGGGGGATTTTCCGGAGATGACCGAGAAGGGTACCTTCATTATCAATGGCACTGAACGTGTAGTTGTTTCTCAGTTGATCCGATCACCGGGTGTTTACTTTGAAGCCCCAGTAGACCGCGCAACCGGTCACCGCCTGGCGATGGCCAAGCTCATCCCCGACCGCGGTGCCTGGATGGAATTTGAAACCCGCAAGAACGACTATCTGATTCTCAAATTCAACCGTAAACGCACGGTTCCCATCACCATTTTCTTGCGCGCGCTGGCAGCTGTAGATGACCTTCTCCCCGGTGATTCACCGGTAAAAACCGGCTCCGATGAGGAGTTGATCTCTCTGTTTAGCGATATTGATAACAATCCTGATCGCCAGTTCATCCCCTCCACGATCCGCCAGGAACCAGCGTGGGATCTTTCTCACCATCAGACGATCGCGGAAGCCGCGCTCATTGAATTCTTCAAACGCATGCGCCCGGGTGACCCGGCCAACCTGGAAAACGCCAGGCAGTTCCTTGAAGAACAGCTTTTCGATAGCCGGCATTATGATCTTGAGCGGGTTGGCCGCTACAAGTTGAATCAGAAGCTCGACCTGATGAGCCGCATCCCGGTCTCTCATCGCAGTGTTACCAAGTGGGATATCGTTTACCTTGTTCGCAGAATGATCCTCATTAATAATGAAATGGAAGACAAGGATGACATTGACCATTTGGGTAACCGCCGCGTCAAGACCAATGGTGAACTGATCCAGAACAAGCTGCGCATCGGTTTACGCCGCATGGAGCGCGTGATCAAAGAACGCATGTCAATTCGCGATCAGGATCAGGTCTCTCCAGTGAGCCTCATTAACATTCGCCCGGTTGTGGCTGCCCTACGCGAGTTCTTTGGTTCTTCACAACTCTCACAATTTATGGACCAGACCAATCCATTGGCAGAGCTGCGCAGCAAGCGCACGCTATCCGCGCTGGGTCCTGGCGGCTTACGGCGCGAGCGCGCTGGTTTTGATGTGCGTGATGTGCACCATTCGCATTACGGGCGCATCTGCCCGATCGAAACTCCTGAAGGTCCGAACATCGGTCTCATTGGTCGCCTGGCGAGCTACGCGCGTGTCAACGAGTACGGCTTCATTGAAACTCCCTACCGCAAGGTCGTAAAGACCCTGGCCTGTGATGACGCACGCCTTGAAGGCCGGCTGCTGCGTGAAAGCCTGGTGGACGAAAAATCCGGTGAGGTCATTGCCAAGGAAGGGGAGCGCATCACTTCTAAGATGTTCAATGCGATCAAAAAGACCAAGAAGGAAGCGGTCTTCATTGAGCCCTTTGTCACCGAAGAGGTGGAATACCTCTCAGCAGACGCAGAAGACAAATACGTCATCGCGCAGGCCAATACCGGGCTTAACGCGAATAACGAATTCGCGCTGGAACAGATCTCCTGCCGTTATCACAGCGATTTCATCCTTTCGGTTCCCGAAAGTGTGAATTACATGGATGTGTCACCGCACCAGGTCGTGGGTATCAGCGCCGCGCTCATCCCGTTCCTGGAGCACGATGACGCGAACCGCGCATTGATGGGTTCAAATATGCAGGCGCAGGCGGTTCCTCTGGTTAACCCTGACAGCCCGATCATCTCCACCGGGATGGAGCGCTTCGCGGCGCTTGATTCAGGGCAGGTGGTGATCGCTCAGGAAGATGGCGATGTTGTCTCTGTAACCGGGCAGCAGATTGTGGTGAAGAACGTGGAAGGCAAGAACCATGTATATCACCTGCGCAAGTACCAGCGTTCCAACCAGAGCACCTGTATTGATCAAAGACCGGCAGTGGTAAAGGGGCAGCGCATCCACAAGGGAGATATCCTCGCGGATTCCTCCTCCACCGTTGACGGAAAACTGGCGCTCGGGCAGAACGTTGTGGTGGCATTCCTCTCGTGGGAGGGAGGCAACTTTGAAGACGCCATCCTGATCTCCGAAAGGCTGGTCCAGGATGATAAATTCACCTCGGTTCACATCGAGAAGTACGAAGTAGAAGCCCGGGATACCAAGCTTGGTCCGGAAGAAATCACGCGCGACATTCCCAATGTGGGCGAAGATGCCATCAAGGACCTAGACGAGCAGGGGATCATCCGCATCGGCGCGGAAGTAGGCCCCAATGACATCCTGGTAGGCAAGATCACCCCCAAGGGTGAAAAAGAGTTAACCCCTGAAGAACGCCTTTTACGCGCCATTTTCGGTGAAAAATCCCGCGATGTGAAGGATACCTCGCTGCGCATGCCGCACGGTGAACGCGGAAAGGTTGTGGATGTAAAGGTCTTCACGCGCGAGGATAACGTTGATCTCTCGGCGGGTGTTGACATGATGGTTCGCGTATCTGTTGCGCAGCGCCGCAAAATCACCGCCGGCGATAAGATGGCCGGTCGCCACGGTAACAAGGGTGTCGTCTCCCGTGTAGTTCCGGTTGAAAACATGCCCTTCCTCAAGGATGGGACACCTGTTGATATCATCCTCAACCCACTGGGCGTGCCCGGTCGTATGAACATTGGCCAGGTGCTTGAAACTCACCTCGGTTGGGCAGCCAAGGAACTTGGTTTTGAAGCGGTTACCCCGGTATTTGACGGCGCAACCGAGTTCGAGATTGAAGCTGAACTGGCGCGCGCCTGGTTGATCGACCACGCGTGGACGGAAGCCGGGAAAAAATCGTGGGAGTGGCTGAACAGCCTTGACCACGACCCTGAGATGATCAAGGATGATACTGAAGTACGCCTGTTGTATCTTGAACAGACGCTTGACCGAAAATACGACATTGACCGCATGGCGACGGATCCGATCTACGCACGCAAGATCACCCTGGAATCCTGGTTGCACGAGCAGGGCATCGATCCTGCGCCGATCCTTAATGTGGAAGCCACCAAGACCGATGCTGAAAGAACCGAAATCGACAATCGGGCGATAATCGCCTGCCTGCGTGTTTGGCTTGAAGTGAATGGAACCGATCCTTCGAAAATTAAAGATGAAAAGGTTCGAGAGGCAGCCGATAAGGTCACGCTGGAAACAGGCGCGCCTTTGCCCATCCTTGGCAAGCAGGTACTCCGCGATGGCAAGAGTGGTCAACCTTATGATCAGGCTGTCACTGTGGGTGTGATGACCATGCTTAAGCTGCACCACCTGGTTGAGGATAAAGTTCACGCCCGCTCCACCGGACCTTACAGCCTGGTCACCCAGCAGCCTTTGGGTGGTAAGGCGCAATTCGGCGGGCAGCGTTTTGGTGAAATGGAAGTTTGGGCGCTGGAGGCTTACGGAGCTGCGTTCACCCTGCAGGAAATGCTGACTGTGAAATCAGATGATGTTCAAGGCCGGGTGAGCACGTATGAAGCGATCGTTAAGGGTGATCCCATAGAGGATCCGAGCCTGCCGGCTTCCTTCAGAGTGCTGGTAAAGGAACTGCAAAGCCTGGGATTGGCTGTTGAAGCGGTGATGGATACCAAGGAAATCATCCGCTTTGGGAAAGATGAAGAACGGGTTCGACCTCCTCGCCTGGAGACCGGTTTGCTGGGTCTCGGTGAAGAGCTGCAGGGACTGCTGTAACGGAGCAGGCGAGAATTATCGTTTGGGATGGTCGAATTCTCTTGACCATGAAAAACCCTCATGTTATAATTTTTCGCCGTTGCTCAAGTTACGTGGTGATGTGTACACCTCTGCCATCAGTGTGAATCGGTGAGGCCATCATTGCAGTCGATGGTCTCATCTTAATTAGATAAGAATTGGAAAGCAATATTTTACGGAGGCAAAGAAGAAGTGCCAACAATCAATCAGTTGATCAGAAAAGGTCGTGAGACGAGAAGGGCGAAAAGCAAGGCGCCAGCTTTGCAGTTCACCCTGAACTCAATGAAGCAGCGCCGTTCGCGCCTGGATAAAGGCGCACCGCAAAAACGCGGTGTGTGCACAATCGTGAGGACCATGACTCCAAAAAAGCCTAATTCGGCGCTGCGCAAGATCGCCCGTGTCAGGCTCTCCAACGGGCTCGAGGTCACGGCGTACATCCCCGGTGAAGGGCACCAGCTGCAGGAGCACTCGGTGGTGCTGGTCCGTGGCGGTCGTGTAAAAGACCTGCCTGGCGTGCGCTATCACATTGTGCGCGGCACGCTTGACACCACTGGTGTCGCGAAACGTTCACAGGGACGTTCGAAATACGGTTCAAAGAAACCGAAAGCGTAAATATCAGGATTTGATGGAGTATTTGAATGCGAAGATCGAAACCCGAACCACGTGAAGTAACACCGGATGTGCGCTACAACAGCGTTCCCGTGTCCTTTTTCATTCACCGCATCATGAAGCGCGGCAAGATGAGCGTTGCCACCACGATTATGTATGATGCCTTGGAGATCATCAAAGAAAAAACCGGCAAGAACCCGGTTGAAGTATTGGATCTCGCGTTGAAGAACGTTGGACCTGTGATGGAAGTGCGCCCACGCCGTGTGGGTGGCGCCACCTACCAGGTACCGATGGAAGTACCCACTCATCGCCGCATGACGCTGGCGATGCGTTGGATCCTGGACGCCGCGACAAACCGGACTGGTAATACATACGCCGAAAAGCTTTCAACCGAGTTGATCGAAGCCTCCAATAACCAGGGCAACGCGGTGCGTAAACGCGAAGAAACTCACAAAATGGCTGAGGCCAACCGCGCCTTTTCTCATTACCGAATGTAGAACACAAACCTAAGCAGGAATAGATGCCACGCAATTATCCGTTAGACAAGTGCCGAAATATTGGGATCATCGCTCACATAGACGCGGGTAAAACCACGACGACTGAGCGTATCCTGTTCTATTCCGGCAGGACCTACCGGATAGGTAACGTGGATGAAGGTACCACGGTCACTGACTGGATGGTTCAGGAACGTGAACGCGGCATCACCATCGTTTCTGCAGCGGTGACGGCAGAATGGAAGGGATACCAGATCAATGTGATCGATACTCCCGGACATATTGATTTCACCGCCGAAGTGCAGCGCTCTTTACGTGTACTGGATGGCGGCGTGGTCGTGTTCGATGCTGTTCAGGGTGTGGAGCCGCAAAGCGAAACGGTTTGGCGTCAGGCTGACCGTTACAGCGTTCCACGTATATGTTTTGTCAACAAGATGGACCGTGTGGGTGCTTCATTTGATTACACACTCAGCACGATTCGCGAGAGGCTGGGAGCACACCCCATCCAGATGCAGCTGCCGATTGGCAGTGAAGCTGGATTCAAAGGTATCATCGACCTTATGACCATGCAGGCCGTCTATTTCGAGGATGAGCTAGGCAAGGAACCAAAGGTTGCCCCAATCCCTGAAGACCTACTGACCCAGGCTAAAGAGTTGCGGGAACAAATGGTGGAACGGATCGCCGAACTGGATGACAATCTCACGGTTAAGTATCTTGAAGGTGAAAAGATATCCATTGAAGAATTGAAGCACGCCCTACGTGAGGCGGTGTTGAATACGCACGCGACGCCGGTTTTTTGCGGTTCTTCGCTGCGTAACAAAGGGGTCCAGCTTGTGCTGGATGCCATTATTGATTATTTACCGTCCCCGATCGATATCCCTCCGGTCACCGCTCATATACCAGATAGTGATAAAACCATCGAGCTACCCACAGAAGACGACGCTCCGTTAAGCGCGCTGGTCTTCAAGATCGTTAGCGATCCATACGTTGGGCGGTTGGCATATTTTAGAGTTTATTCAGGCACCATCAAAACCGGTGACATGGTACTGAACCCCAAGAAAGGCCGCAAGGAACGAATTGGGCGGCTCTTGCGCATGTACGCGGATCATCGTGAAGATATCACCGAGGTTACAGCAGGAGATATTGGAGCGGTTCTGGGGCTGAAAGATTCCTTTACCGGGGATACACTTTGCAGTACCTCCAAGCCGGTCATCCTCGAAAGCATCACTTTCCCTGAACCAGTGATCTCCATCGCGGTTGAACCCAAATCCACCGCTGACCAGGATAAGATGGCCATCGCGTTGCAGCGCCTTTCTGAAGAAGACCCGACCTTCAAAGTTCACACAGACGAGAACTCGGGTCAGACGATCATCGGTGGTATGGGCGAGCTGCATCTGGATGTGCTGGTTGACCGCATGCTGCGCGAGTTCCGGGTTCAGGCAAACGTGGGGAAACCCCGTGTTTCTTACCGTGAGACCATTACCCGTGAGGTCAACTCTGTGGAATTTAAGTACGTCAAGCAAACCGGCGGTCATGGTCAGTATGGACATGTTGTTTTCAATATGATCCCACTTGATCGCGGATCCGGAACCAGGTTCGCGAACAAGATTACCGGTGGCGTGATTCCACGGGAATATATCCCGGCTGTTGAAAAAGGCGTCAAAGAGGCGGTGGAATCCGGTGTTCTGGCGGGTTATCCCGTGACTGACCTGGAAGTACAGCTGATCGATGGCTCCTTCCACGAGGTTGATTCCAGTGAGATGGCTTTCAAAATGGCCGCAATCATGTGCATGCGAGAAGGGCTTCACAAGGGAGCCTCAGTGCTGCTTGAACCCATCATGAAAACGGAAATTGTTGTACCTGAGGAATTCCTCGGTGATGTCCTCGGACAGGTCACATCACGCCGTGGTGTTATCCTGGGGATGGACGTCCGTCCGGGCAATGCCCAGTCTATCCATTCATTATTACCACTTTCTGACATGTTCGGGTATGCCACTGAATTACGTTCAGCCACGCAAGGGCGCGGTGTGTTCACGATGGAGTTTGACCATTACGCACCGGTTTCTGCCGCTGTCGCAGAAAAGATCATCAATTAAGCAATTATTGCAACATAGTTTCTAAGGAGAAGAGGAAACATGGCGAAGCAGAAGTTTGACAGGAGTAAACCGCATTTGAATGTTGGTACGATGGGACACATCGACCACGGCAAGACGACGTTGACGGCCGCGATCACGAAGTACTGCAAGTTTTTTGGGCGCGCGGAATACAGAGCGTATGATCAGATCGACAACGCGCCAGAAGAGAAAGCGCGCGGCATCACGATCAATATTGCGCATGTGGAGTACGAGACCGAGAACCGGCACTACGCGCACGTAGACATGCCCGGTCACCGTGACTACATCAAGAACATGATCACGGGAGCGGCGCAGGTGGATGGCGCGATCCTGGTAGTGGCAGCGCCGGATGGCGCGATGCCGCAGACGAAAGAGCACGTGCTGCTGGCGCGGCAGGTGGAAGTGCCGAGCATCGTGGTGTTCTTGAACAAGACAGACCAGATGGACGACCCGGAATTGTTGGAACTGGTTGAGATGGAACTGCGTGAAATGCTGACCGGGTACAAGTTCCCGGGTGACACGACGCCGATCGTGCGCGGGAGCGCCCTGAAAGCGTTGGAAAGCACCAGCACAGACCCGGACGCGCCGGAATACGCCTGCATCAAAGAGTTGCTGCGCGTGGTGGATGAATACATTCCCCAGCCGGTGAGAGACGTAGACAAGCCGTTCATGATGCCGGTGGAGGACGTGTTCTCGATCAAGGGACGCGGCACAGTGGTGACGGGAAGAGTGGATCGCGGCAGGATCAAGGTAGGGGATCCGGTAGAGATCGTGGGATTGCAGGAAAAGACCAGGAGTTCAGTGTGCACGGGTGTGGAGATGTTCCACAAGCTGCTGGACGAAGGGCAGGCTGGCGACAACCTGGGGTTGCTGCTGAGAGGAATTGAGCGCACGGATGTGGAGCGCGGCATGGTGATAGCCAAGCCGGGCAGCATCACCCCGCACACCAAGTTCATGGCAGAAGTGTACATCCTGAAGCGTGAAGAGGGTGGGCGACACAAACCGTTCTTCAGTGGGTATCGACCGCAGTTCTACATTCGCACGATGGATGTAACGGGATCGATCAAGCTGCCGGAAGGGGTGGAGATGGTGATGCCTGGTGATAACATCACCATGGAATGCGACCTGATCATCCCGGTGGCGCTGGAGCAGGGGTCAACGTTCGCGATTCGTGAAGGTGGACTGACGGTTGGCGCCGGCAGGATCACACAAATTATTGCATAGGTAGAAAAATGGCAAAACAAAAAATTCGGATACGCTTAAAGGCCTACGATCATCGAGTTCTCGATCAATCTGCTAAAAGGATCGTCGAGACGGCTGAACGGAGTGGCGCCCAGGTAGTGGGACCAGTTCCCCTGCCTACCCGCATTGAACGGTTCACGGTTCGCCGCTCAGCGTTCATTGACAAGGATTCTCACGAGCATTTTGAGATCAGGACGCACAACCGCCTGATCGATGTGCTTGACCCTGACGCCAAGACGATTGACATGTTAATGCGATTGAACATGCCGGCTGGTGTGGATATTGAGATCAAGATCTAAGACCTTACTGCGCATCTGAACTTTATTTGTGCGGTAGATCACCTTAAAAATCTAAAAAACCCTTACAAATACCGGAACTTGCGGTATAATGTACAGGTTTTGGGCGTATGCCCAAGCAGGCAATTCAAGAGCGGTTTTGTAAGCGCACCAGACAAAACCCGATAGTGCCGCAGCAAACTGCTGACTGAATTGTTCA
>CAYMGO010000025.1:0-1839 GCA_964390015.1 uncultured Anaerolinea sp.
AACCGGTGGCGATGGCTGTGTAAAGTCCCTCCCAAACGATAATGGCGATGCCGAAGTAAATGAGCAGCCCTACCGGGTTGTCGCGTCCGTCAAAAGGCGCGGTAAAGAGCAGCGCGAAAGCCACGGCGTAGGGCAGCCCCCCGAACAATACGTATGGGATGCGCCGCCCCCAGCGGCTGCGGGTGCGATCAGAGAAATAGCCGATCAGGGGATTGTTAAAAGCGTTATAGATGGTGTAGGCGAACCAGAACGCCGCGAACCAGGTGGCGGGCAGGTTCATCACATCGACAATATAGAAAGCGATGATGCCGTTTACTGCTTCAACCGGCGTCGCCACCCCCAGGCTGGTGAGCGAGTAGCGTACACGGGTCTTGAAAGAAGTGGTGAACTCGGATGCTTTTTCGGTCATGTCGGTCTCCTCGGGTTATGCAGGGATGATGTCTTTCAGGTCGCGGTAGCCAATGAGCTGGACGCCAGCCTGTTTCAGTATCGCGCTGATATCGTGGTGCAGGAATAATTCGTAATTCGCCACCCGGCTGGGCCAGTCCGGGGCGATGGCGCGCAATTCCGGTGTATCTACCGACGGATGCATGAGGAAGTGCGTGACGCCCGCGGGAAGCTGCTCAACAAGCCGCTTAAAGAGTTCCAGCTGGTTATCAGGGTCATCCAGCGGCAGGTCAAAAAGCCCGTCCACCATCGGCATTCCCTCTTCCTCCAGCTGCAAGCTGATTGCATCCAGCCCCAACGAGGGCATGGGAACCGCGCTGTCATGGTCACGGGCCAATGCACCCGGGCGGGGCAGCATGCACGGCAGCTTGAATTCGTAAGCCACGCGCAGGTAGGCGGGTACGAAAGCAGCGCTGGCCACCGCGCCCATGTGGGTGTCGATGTGGGTCACATCCACCCCCCAATCCAGCGCGCGCTGCACCTGCATCTTAATCTCCTGGTATACTGCTTCGGGTTTACCGCCGGCCTGGATCTCCTCCACCGTGCGTGGGAAGAACCCATTCTCGTCCATCAAACCGCTGTCGGGGTCACGGGTTGAAAGGGGTGCCCAGCGGTAGGTCTCCCACTCGGCGGTGATGGTGGTGTGTACCCCCATATCCACGCCGGGGTGGGCTCGGCAGTACTGAGCTGCTGCGCCCGCCCAGGGGCAGGGCATCATGACGGCACCAGAGGAGATCGTGCCCGCCTGCCACAGGTCTTCGTAGGCCTGCACGGCAGCCTGGCACATACCGACATCATCCATGTGCAGGATAACCAGTCGGTCAGTAGCGGAAAAACCAAGTTTATCAAGAACAGGATTGGGGTTCAAAGGGGCTCCTTTCAATTCTTTTACTGCCAGAACCGCGGCAGGTAGGTTTTATTGGTTTGCAGCATGTCCTCCAGCACTGCCCGCACCAAATCAGCTGATGGTCCCAAAGGGTGGGTGAGCAGCGCCTGGTAGGCGGCGTTGTAGTTACCATGTACCGCTGCTTCAACGGTGAGCAGTTCGTAAGCCTTTACGCTGGCGATCAAGCTAAAACAGGCTTCCGGCAGCGGGTTGGCGGGGAGGGGATGTATCCCGGCACGGTCAATGCGGCAGGGCAACTCGAGCACCCAATCAGCCGGCCAGGTCCTGACCGCACCAGCATTACGCGTGTTGACCACCTCAACGTAGCCGAGGTTATTGTGGTGAGAGAGGATGAGCCGCGTGGCGAGGGTGGCGTAATACGCTCCACCGCGTTTCATCAGGTCAGCAGGGAGGTCTGTCAGCGCCGGGTCCGCGTATTGCCGCAGCAGGTCTGCCTCAATCGTCAGCACTTCTTCGCCGCGGCTGGGAGGCCAAAGCGCTTGCAG
>CAYMGO010000025.1:1939-27913 GCA_964390015.1 uncultured Anaerolinea sp.
GAGGGGTTGGCGAAGTTGAGCAGCAGCGCGCCCGGCGCTGATGTGGTCATTTCACGTGCAATATCCAGCACCACAGGGATGGTGCGCAGTGCCTTGGCCATGCCGCCGACACCGGTGGTTTCCTGTCCGATCAACCCGTGGCGCTTCCCCAGGTATTCATCCGCCACCCGGGCGGGCATCTGCCCGACGCGCAGCTGGGTGATGACGTAAGAGGATCCCCGGATAGCCTCATGCTGATCAGTGGAGAGCACGATCCTGAATGGGTCGCCTGCAGTTGCCAGCATGCGCTCTGCGAAGCTGCCAACGGTGCGCAACCGTTCGGCATCGATGTCCATCAGCCATAATTCTTCCAACGGCAGGCGGTCGCAGCAGGAGAGGAAACCTGAGACCAGCTCAGGTGTGTAGGTAGAGCCGCCGCCGATAACCGCTATCTTCATCGATCTGCTTCTCTGCTCTGCCAGAGCCTGGCCAAGATCTCACCAGTCGCCGCCAGGGCGATATTTTCGCAATCCGCCTGCAGCCTGCCCGGGTAGCGATAAGCCAGGGGTGCTGTATCCACCTCGTAGCCGCCTTCGTTGTGAGAGGAAGCCGTGTGCAGGTAGCTGATGCAGCCGTCACTCACACTGGCAAAGAGAGTATGTTTTGCACGATCCATCTCTTTTACTTTCAAACCGATTTCTGTGAACGTTTCCGCGGCAAAAGTGACCAGAGCCAGTTCACCAATACGCAGCGCGTTGATGCGCATCGGCACTGACCAGTAACCGCCTTTGGCTTCGATGATCGAGCGCCAAGGGTAGCGCTGGTTGAGCAGGAGGTCCGCGAAAATCGCCATGAAAGCGGGCATTTTCGCCATCGCCAGCAACTCTTTGCCATAATTTTTTGGGGGGGTTGTTGAGGTGACCGCGGTTTCAGTGGGCAGCCACGCGATGCTTCGTTCGAGCACCAATGGGTAGGGAATGATTCCGGCGGATGTGTTTTGAACCGCGGCAACCACCTTTTCCGCCACCCGCTTACCCTGTTCACTGACCTTGTCGTACGCCCGTTCATCCTCCCAGTACATATCAGGGTTGATGTTAGCCGCGGCACCCTGAAGGAACATGGCCAACCCGCCCAGCCTGGTTTCGACTTCGCTGCGCATGGCGCCGATCCAATCCGCTGATACCAGCAGGTTGTCCGGTCCGAGCACGGTGCCGTGGCAGGCGTAATTAACCATCGTGGCGAGCCTTTGGTTGTTCTCCTGCATTACACTTATCACCTGCACGGAAGAGTCGCGAACTCCCTCCGGGTTGCGTCCTATCTCAAAATGCCCGTCCGCCATCTTCTCGCGGCGGTTGATGCCAACGTCAGCATCGCTGAGACCGTACTCCAGGCGCACAGGAACGAGCTGCTGCCGGGCGAGTTTTACCACCGCGCAGATGCGCGTCACCAGCAGTTCGATGTATTCACGGTTTCTGCGCGAAGATTTTTTATCTGCGTAGGCGATTGGCCCGGAATGGGTGTGTGAGCAGCACAGCAGCACCTTAACAGGTTCAAGCTGCTGGCGGATACGATCGACGATGAATTCATTGATCGCCAGCAGGTCCAATGCCACGATCGCAACTTCCAGCTGCCCGTCGCTGAGTACCAACGCGGTGGCGGTGAGGTCATCATGAACACCAATGTTGCCTTTGGTGCGGTCACCGTAGCCGATTAAGTAGATGCCGGTTGGCGGTGTGATAATAGTTCGGGCGACGCCAGCGTGGAGCGGTTTTGGTATGCTCATATTCACTCCATTTTCAGGTTCTTGCGCGTTTCTTCGACGGTATCTCCAATGCGGTACTTAAGGAAAACCAGCAACCCCAGCAAAACAAATACAGACATGACCGGGAAGGCCAGGCGTACACCCAGCGGGTTGGCCTGGGTATAGCCGAAGTTTTCCAAAAGCATTGGCAGGATCAGGGTGCCGACGGATGTTCCCAGGCCGATGGCGAAGGAGAAGGTTCCGTAGTAAATGGCTTCGCGGCGGCGGTTTGTGATCAGCTCATCGTAATCCACCACGTTGCCCATCATCGCGTAGATCAGGATCAAGTAACCACCCAGGGCAGCGCCGAGCAGCGCAACAAAGATGTAGGTCTGCACGGCAATTGATACTCCGCTGATCGTGCCGACAAAAAAGCCAAAGATGAAGAAGACCACCATAAGCAGCATGCTGGCTTTCAGCAAAATCCGCTGATTGTACTTTTTATTCAGCCAGGTCCAAACCGGGCCGGTGAGCGCAATGAAGATGATCATCACGCCCTGGTAGATGCCTACATCTCCCTCGGTCTGGCGCAGCACGAGGGTGACGAAGTAGGGGAAGTTCGCCAGCACCATCTGGTAAGCGATGTGAACCAGCAGCGTGGAGCCGAAGAGGATGAGGAACTGCTTGTTGCGGAAGGTGACCTTAAAACCCTCGATGGCCGACATGGTGTCGCCGATAGGGCGGGTGGTTTCTTTAAGTCCCAGCAGGGTGATGTAGATGGTGATCACCGCCACCACACCCACGGCCACACCCATCCACACCGGGCCGATGGTTTCAAACAGCGGCGCGGCCACCAGCGACCCAATGAGCACACCGACGATGCCCAACAGGCCTTTCCAGTAGCTTAGTTTCAAGCGGTCGTGGGTTTCCGGCGCCATTTCCGGCAGGCTGGCGTCATAAGGGATGCCAACAAGGCTGAAGCTGGTGTGGTAGATGAGGATGATGACCAGGAAGTAGACCGCATTGACCGCGTAACTGGTCGCGCTGGGCGGGGTCCAGATCAGGATGACCCCGAGGAGAATGAACGGGGTGGCGAACATCAAGAAAGGTCGTCGCCTGCCGAAACGCGATCGCAGCGTATCCGAGTAGTGCCCGATGAACGGGTCGATGAGCGCATCCCAGAAGGTGGCGATGAGCATCAGGATGCCCATGGTGACCGCCGGAATGTAGGTGGGGCGGCCGGAATCAGGCGGCGGGGCGTAGAAGTACAACAGCCAGGTACTGACGGTGATCGACAGGATGTTCAAACCCGCCGAAGCGTTGGAATAAAGAAAGATACGCCACAGGGATAGTTTCTCATTTTTCATTGTTGACCTCGCATTTTAGATTCCGCAGTGCAGCGCACTGGGGTGCAGTACTTTGAACGGTTCACCGTACTTGAATTCTTTCTCCGCACACACCTGCATGGACTTGCCCACCAGCGCCATCGCCAGTTCCTGCAGCGCCTCAGGCGTGAACTGGGTCTCGTAACACTGCAAAGCGGCGAGCTTGGTTTCCCAGGTGGTGGTGATATCCACGACCAGGTTGGGTTCGCGGGTGTAGTAGAAGGCGATTCCCTTGATCTCGTAAGGCTGATAACCGGCATCAACCTTGGGGTCAGAGGAGGGGATCTTGAGCAGGTTGGCGAACATCACCGCTTCAGCGGCCGCCAGCCCGGTTTGAACGTGATCATGGTGAGCTTCATAGGTCATCCATGGGTCAGGTGAAAAAATGAAATCGGGCTTATGCAGGCGGATGTACTTGAGGATGTCGTCCCGTAGGGCAGAAGTTGGACGGTCGCCGGCGTCAGGATAATCCAGCTGAATTTGTTCGCGCACACCGATGATCTCTCCCGCCCGCTGCTGGTCGTGGGCCAGGGCTGCCCGGGCTTGTACTTCCGGCAGGGTTACATCCACCACCCCCATCAGGTCGTCGGTGACGGTCAGGTAGATGAGTTCCGCGCCATCACGCGCGAGCCTGGCGTAGGTACCGCCGGCACCGATATCGTTGTCGTCGTAATGTGGTTGGATGCACAACACCTTTCTGGCAGTGAAGATGTCTGGTACAGGCAGAATAGAATCCAGGTACATGGTGCGCTCCTCCAAACGTGATGTTAATTACTTTCCCGCCTTTTCAGGGGAATTCTTCTCATGATCATGCAGCGGGATGGCGGTACTCTCGAACAGGGGATCCAGGTCACCGAAGCGATCCAGACGGTAGGCTTCAGCCATCACACCTTTCTCCCAGCCCGCCCTGGCAGCGTGTGCCAGTGCCTGCCCATGCAGGAAGGTGGTGATCGCCTGGCGCGGGTTTCCGGCAATAGCTTCCTCCAGCCAGGGAATTGTCTTTCCCCAGGTGCGCGACTGCAGGCGGTACTGGTTGAGCGTGTTGCGCATCATCTCACGGTGAGTGCACAGCGCTTCGACCTTCTTTTCCATGTATTCTGTGATTTCCTCGTAATGGGTCACGTTTTGCAGCTGTCGGGCGAAATACCAGCGCTCGTAAACGGAAAAGGGTTCCAGTCCCTCCTGGAAATGTTCCGGATGGTGTTTATCAAAGCAGGAGACCCAGTAAGCTTCATCCACCGCTATTGCCACGCGGATGTGGTCCTGGTTGTTTTCATACAGCCCGTACGGGTCAAAAGAGAACACGGCGTATGGGCGGTGTTTTCGGAACAAATACACAAAACGCTCGCGCAGCCTGCCCAGCGGCACATCCGCCAGGGTATCGGTTTCAAAACCCAGTTCGATGATCCCGTTGATGCCAAGAATTGCGGCAGCCCGGCTTAACTGATCGCGGTTGCGGGTGATGGTTTCCTTGACGGACAAGCCCACAGAATCCCTGCTGTCGTCAGTCACGCGCACTAGCAGGAGGTTAGCACCCTGATCGGCGAGTTTTGCGAGTGTGCCACCGCAGAAGGCGGCGGCATCGTCCGCGTGCGGGCTGACCACCATAACAGATTTACTCTTGTAGTTGTCTGATTGCATTCGTTAAAAGCCTTTCACGCCGCGTGCCTGAAGCAATGTCAGCTGCCAATCCTGACGACTTCGCCGCTTTCCGCACTTCTGTACGCCGCGTTAACGATTTTAATGTTTACAAGCCCTTCCGCACCGCCCGGTATTGGGGTGCGGTTGGTACGCACACAATCCATGAAGTGGCGCATCTGGTCGTCGTACATGCTTTGCGGGCAGTGCTCCGCTCGTGGATAGGTGAACCCTGCATCAATGACATGGACTGCCTTTGTTCCAGGTTGCGGCAGTTCCAGCCGGGTGGGGAAGAGTTGACCGAACCCGTTTACACCGTAGAGTTGGGTGGCGGCTTCAGGGCCGTCCATGTGCGGCTGCCACCAGCCGGATTCAATGTAGGAGCTGGCCCCGTTATCCCATTCGATAAATATAACCCCGGTGTCATCCACGTCGTATGGCTTGTAATGGGTGCCTATTCTGGCATATACCGAGAGCGGTTGCGGGTCTCCGAGGAGGAAGCGCGCGGTGTCAATGGCGTGAATGCCCATATCCGCCAGCGCGCCGCCGCCCGCCAACGCCTTTTGCGTGAACCAGCCGGCTGGACCCCAGTTGGTGTGCACGCCGTAACCCTTAGTACGCAGGATGCGACCCAATCGGGTGGCCTGCTTTTTGAGCCACAGCACGTCTTCATCAAAGCGCCAGCAGTGCGCCACCATGAGGGGTGTATTGGCGCGTTGGCTTTCCTCAAGCATGCGCACGCCTTCTTCCGGGTTCAACGCCATCGGTTTTTCCACCAGCACCGGGATATTGGCGTTCAATGCTGCGAGCGTTTGCGGGGCGTGAAGGTAGTTGGGCGTGCCGATCACCAGCGCGTCAAAGCAGGAGTCTGCCAATGCGGACTCAAGAGTCTCGAACTCGAGCGGTATCTTGAAGCGCGCGGCGAATTCAGCGCGTTTGCCGGCATATTTTTCAATCACCGCGGCTATCTCGCCGCCGTTGTTTTGAATGGCTCGGGCGTGGATATCAGCGATGTACCCCGCGCCGGCGATGGCGAATTTCATGTGGATACCTCCTTGAGCGTGTGAGCGATCCCAAATGGCAGGTTGTGCCTGGTGCAATAACCCGGCAGTTCACTTAATGTTTGTGATGTAACCCCAACGGGGATGCGGTCAAGGGGGATGTGACATTCCCGCAGGGCTGATTCAATCCGGCGCGTCTCTTGCCCCTGAAGCCCGGCCATTAGCAGAATACCGGGGCCGACAAGGTCACCATGCGGCAAACCGCTGCCCAGGAGGTTTTCGGCGCAGTAGGCGAAATAATGTTCGCTGCCCTCCTCAGGGCGGGCGTGCCCCACCTGGTTGCACAGCTGAACCTCCATCGCGAGGCAATCGTAGAGTGTTTTCAAGCCGTCACGGTCCCCGTGCCCCGCAGCCGTAGCGCAATCAAGTACACCGTTGAGGATGCTTTGCGCGTTATCATAGACCCATGGAATGAAGGCCATCCCGGGCGGGTTCATGCCCTGTTCGTGTGCGAAATTCCAGTCCCAACAGCCGGTGGCGATGGAAAGAACGTCGGTGATCCCCGCGGCACGGATCGGTGCCGGCGCGGCAGCGATCACCTCCAGGTCGAGGATGACAGCGTCAGGTACTTTTGTATCGATGTATTCAACACACCCGTCACGACGCACACCAGATGCAGCTGTGAGAAAGGCATCCACTGAGAGCGCGGTGGGGATGACCGTAAGGGGGAGGTGCAGCCGGGCAGCGTAATATTTACCCGCATCGGCGCTCAATCCCCCGCCCACAGAGCAGACTGTCTGGCAGCCAATGCCGATGTTATTGGGCAATAATGCATCCCAGTATGCGGTGGTGGCCTCGTATACCTCGAGCTTGTAGGAGATGTTAATGCCGCCAAGTTGCTGTCCGACAGCCTTCCATGCAGGGCCTGAGGTCACCAGCAGGACAGGATTCGCTTCGCGCAGCTCCCTCAGGGGCTGCATTAAGGTTAATGGGAGGTTGTTGATGGATTTCATTTGACATCCTGGTGATGTGTCTTGCGGATCCCAGAGCGGTTCTCGTAGCCAGCAGTGCGCGCAAGCCTCCATCCATTCTATACTAATTCTTAAAATGCATCCTGATTTGATCTACTAAATTGTTATTGGTGTTCAATTGCACCCGGTTTCCCGGTCAGCTGGTTGCTCAGGCAGGTGCTTTTTTGCGAAAAAAAATTTTACCTTTGGAGCCTTGAAAAAATGCACATTGGTATAATTAATCAAGGTCGCGGTTGGCGGATTATTCATCACTGCGCACTCAAACCAAAAACCCATGACAACCAATAAGTACATTAAAGCGGTTTCCTACAACTTCGCGTATTTTATTATCAGTTCGCTTGCCTACCTGGTGCTGACCCCCATCGCCATACGCGTGATGGGCGGCGAGTTCTACGGTTTGTGGATGATCCTGTTTGCTGTCGGGCAGCTCTCCGTGATCGGCACGCTGGGGATCGAATCCATCGTCAACAAGTTCGCTTCAGAGGTGAACGAGGGGAAGGAGTCCGGCACGAACATCCTCTCCTCGGCGGTCGTGGTTGTATTCGGCGCGGCGCTGATTGTCGCGGTCGCGCTGTTCGCATTGCGTAACCTGCTGGCTGAGAGCATCAATCCCTCCGCGCAATACCTGCTCCAGTTCAAGAACGCTCTGGCGGTTTACGCGCTGGTGATCATCCCCCAGTTTTTCATTCGTGTCTTCCACGGTTTCTTCCTGTCACAGATCATGAACCGCTTCGTACGCACTATGGACCTGCTGAATTCGTTGCTGCCGCTGCTGGGGGGCGTGTTGCTTTCACTCGTTGTCAAGAATCTTCTTGTGCTGTCGTTGTGGAACCTGTTGATCAGCTTCCTTGTTCTGGGGTTATACATCATCAGAACCCGACGGGTGATTCGTTTGCGCTGGCTCCCTACGCGCGGCACCATCAGGCGCATGTTGGGGTTTTCAGGGTTCATGTTCATTGAATCCGCTGCCATCACACTTTTCCAGCAGTTTGATCGCCTGCTGGTGGCGCTTACGCTGGGTCCGGCAGCATCCGGTGTGTACAGTGTGGCCACCGGGGTCGGATTGCGCATGTCGATCATCGCCGGTAACATCACCGAGGTGTTGGTACCTTACGCCAGCCGCAAGCAATCTTTAGGGGAGAGCGCAGATCTTGAAGCCACGGTGCGCAAGGTGTCACGCTACATCAGCCTGACCGCAGCCCTGGTGGGCGGGCTGCTCATTATCTGGATGAAGGAATTGCTATCCGTCTGGATTTCTCCGCAATACGCTGAAGCCAACAGCCTTTTCTTCTGTATCATCATCCTGGCGTACGGCGTTCTCAGCCTCAGCCGCCCGGCACACCAGACCCTGGTCGGGTTGGGGAAGGTCAAATTCACCTCGCTTATCTATCTGCTGGCTTCTTTGCTCATGCTTGTGGCTTTGTACCTGCTCTCGAGAGATTTCGGATTGATCGGGGCAGGACTTGCCAATTTGGTGATGTTGCTGTTGCTGGGCATGAACCTCTTCCTCTACCTGTGGTTTAACCGCGGGGACGTGTGGCGTGGTTTCGTTTCTGACCTGGTGCTGGGCGTGCTGCCGCTGGTGATGGCTCTTATATTCGCAAGGATGGGATTCGCCTGGCCGAACAAATTGATCTACACAACGGGGTTGCTCGCGCTGATCCTGATTGTGCTGGCAAAAGACCCGGAGTTCATCGCCCGGGTGAAGCACCTGGTGACGCGCATCCTCTTCAGTATGGGGAAACGATGACCACGATACCAGGATGGATGAGTGAACTTGATGTGCCTGAGGCGTTATGAAATGACAGTACACTTAGTGAATGGATGTGTGCATCGGAGTTGTTTAACGTGAAGGTTATCTTCTGGGGTAAGTACATCGATAACTACCTGATCGAAACCCTGCTGCGCTTTGGTGAGATTGCAGGTGAGCCGGTGCATTACGTGCTGGTGGAGGAGGGTTTCACGCGCCGCAATGTGACCAATAGGAACCTGGATGATCAATCTGATAAGCAGACTATCCTTGCCAAACACTCGTTCTTTGACCATGCGAACCGAATTCTTGAAGAAAATGAAGACGCCATCCATATTTTCCTCAGTTTCTGGGGGGATAAGCGCCTCTTCCGTGTGCTGCTGGGTGCGTTGCGGCGTGGAAAGCAGGTGGCAGTGATCTACGAACCTTACGCCGCAGTGCCTCACGGTTATTGGAAGGATGAGGGATGGCTGATCTCACACCTCAAGGTGTGGGGTAGGCGAGTGGCTTACCGTGCATTATGGCCGTTGATTCGCCTCTCTTCCAGGGGGGAACTGCCCTGCGTGCTGGCAGTATCGCCACAGGCAGAAGAACAGCTGCGACGGGTTGGTTTTGAAACAGACGTGATATACCCGTTTGGATATTTTATTGAACGAAAAGCCGTTGAACCAGCACAGAAGGAAAAGCCGGACGTGCTGCGTGTGGCCTTCAGTGGATTGCTGATCAAGCGTAAGGGGCTGGATGTCGCCATTGCTGCGGTCAGTGAGGTCAATGCGGCGGGGGTGCGGGTGCAGCTGGATATTTTCGGCCCGGGGGAGATAACAAAATTTCTTGTGCAGGAAATCCCGGGTATCCGGTATTGGGGTACTTACCCCCAGGCGGAAGCCCAGCAGGTACTCAGCGGGTACGATCTTCTCCTGGTGCCCAGCCGGCACGAGGGCTGGGGGTTGGTGGTCAATGAAGCGCTGCTGCAGGGAGTGCCGGTGCTGGCCAGCGATCGGGTCGGAGCGGGGTGCCTGCTGGAGAGATCCGGCTCAGGTAGGATCTTCAAAAGCGGTGATGTTGCTCAACTGGGCAAGTTGTTAACTGACATAGCCGCTGATCGCACATTGCTGAAGGAAATGGCGGCCGCATGTGCTGTGGCTGGAAAACACATCACCCCTTCCATTGGTGCAGATTATCTAAAGAATGTGCTTGATTACCATTTTAATGAAGCAGGCTCCCGTCCGGAAGCCGTGTGGTTGACTTATTCAGTCCGGTGACATTCCACCAGTTGTGGTCTCTACTGGTCTGAAATTGCGCGACGAACTTCAGCCTTCCTTGTAACCGCATCTCAGAACTTGACACTGATCACTAACGGCAAATTCCTGCTTACTGATTACTGGTGCCTTTCACGCTGCCTATAAAATCCGCCACCTGCTGCAGCGCTTCTGAAGATTGCGGCAGTAAGGGGATCAATTGGAACACATGGAACATGTCATCCCAAACTTGCAGAGTGATCTCAACACCAGATTGTTGGGCTTTTTCGCAGAAACGCATCGAATCATCCAACAGAACCTCATTTCCTCCGGATTGGAGGTGGATCGGTGGGAGGCCGCTCAGGTCGGCATGCAGTGGTGAAATATAGGGGTTGTCAGCCTTGTCTGCCCCGATATAATAGCGCGCGTAGACTTCAAGTATCGAGCGCTTTAACATTGGGTCCAGTTTTTCGTTCCTGAACAGTGTGCTGCCGCTGAGGGTCAGGTCAAGCCAGGGAGAGAAGCAGAAAACACCGGTTGGTAACGTCTCTCCACCATCACGCAGTGCCAGAGTAGTGGTGATTGCCAATCCGCCCCCCGCGGAATCGCCAGCAAGGAAAATACATGAAGGGTCGTGGCCTTCAGCAATGAGCCAGCGGTAGGCTTTGAGAGCATCCTCGAGCGCAGCGGGGAAGGGATGCTCCGGTGCCAGGCGGTAATTGATGACAAGCGCGCTGCATTGCGCTGCCAACGCCAGGCGCGCCACCAGCTCGCGGTGGGTGTTGACAGAGCCCAGCGCGTACGCGCCGCCGTGGAAGTAGAGGATGATCGTGTTTTGGGCACCAGGGCTCGAGATCCATTCGCCGGGGATGCCGGCAGCAGAAACCGATTGGCAACGGACTTGCTTTGGTAGACGGAAGAAGCGCGCGGACCTTTCCTGCCGGGCGCGTTGTTCTGCGATCGAGCCTTTGTGCCAGCCGGAGAGTTGCCTTCGCATCAGGTGCAGGATGAGGTTTATTGAAAAGGCGGTCATAATTCCTGTTGTTGGATCCCTGCGGCGGGATATGTTCCTAGGAAAACGCAGTATGTGGAGATTTCTTTGATCATGGATCAGTTCCTTTGATCGGGAAATGCTTGAACCTGGTCAGCAACCCGGGTCAAGTATAACCTTATTGGGTTTTCCCTGCGCTGTGAAACAAGTGGGATATAATTAGGGCTGGTCGCCACTTGCTGAACTCACCTGGATAAAGGGATCAGTGGGTTATAACTTCACAAAAATCTCAGGTAACCGTGGACACTTCTCAAACCGACACAATTATCACCCTGGCGCCTCTTACCGTTGACCTGGTCCGTGAGTTGTGGTCCAAAACGTACAACAGCGAGGGCAAACCGGACTGGTCTCACATTTTCCCTTATTACCACGATGACATCGTTTTTGAAGACAGCATACAGCGGATCGAAGGCATAAGAGATTTCGAGGCGATGTGCAACCGCTTGACCAAACGCTGTGAGCAGTTGAACATGGAAATTCAAAACATCATCAAAGATACCAACATCGTTTTGATGGATTGGAAGATGATCATGCGTTTCAACAGGTACCCGAGCACGCCGGTGTTTGGCTGTACCCGCCTGACGCTTGGCAGCGATAACCGCATCATTCATCAGCGTGATTACTTTGATCTCTGGGGGGATATTTTTAATGGAATTCCTTACTTCCACAAGCCCTACCGCAGGTTCCTGCGCAAGCATTTTGGCTAACGGCAACGCTGTATGAAAATTCCCGACGAACTTCAATTTATGGTTAATTCCCGCCTGCCGCAGAAGACCACAAACGCGCGCATGGATGGTCGGGTATGCATTATCACTGGTGCCACCTCGGGGGTAGGCTACCAGGCATCCAAACGGCTGGCACAGGGTGGTGCTCACGTTGTAATCGTGTGCCGCAACGCGGAAAAAGCCGAGCAGGTGAAAAACGAATTGGAAGGGACCTGCGGCACAACTGTTGACATCGTGCTGGCAGATTTCTCCCGCCTGACCGAAGTCCGCAAAACTGCTGAGATCCTGCTCGCCAACTATCCACACATTGACGTGCTCATCAACAACACAGGTATTCACAACACGCACCGCAGGATGACGGAAGATGGTATTGAGGAAGTGTTCGCGGTGAATCATGTAGCGTCTTACCTGCTGACAAGACTGATGTTGCAGCGGATGATTGAGAGCACGCCCTCCCGCATCCTCCAGGTTAGTTCGCAGGGGCACCGCTTTGGCGGGCTGGACCTGGATGACCTGAATTGGGAATATCGGCGCTATAAGGGACTGCAGGGATATGGCGCTTCGAAAGTAGCCCAGCTGCTCACAGTATGGGAATTTGCCGACCAGCTTAAAGGCAGCGGCGTGAGCATCAATGCGGTGCATCCGGGAGAAGTAAAGACCAACATCGGCATGAATAATGAGCTGCTCTACCGACTGTACAACCGGGTGGTTATTGCCAGGTTCTTGAGAAATCCAATTATTTCAGGGAATGCCATCTATTACCTGGCAGCGGCTCCTGAAATGGCCGGGGTCAGTGGGGTGTTCTTCAACCAGACCATCCCCGAAAAGCCCACTCCGCAGGCGCTGGACCGCGACCTGGGATGCAGGGTATGGCGCATCAGCGAACAACTGGCTGGTCTTGTATAATTTGCTTTGATCTACATTTAGTGCTCAATTTTTACACTTCTTACAGGTGATGCCATGAAATTTGATGCTGTTATTATTGGCGGAGGAATTACCGGATTGACCGCTGCCGCGTATCTCTCACTGGCTGGTAAATCGGTGCTGCTTTGTGAGAAAGAAGAGAAATGCGGCGGGCTGGTCAACAGTTTTGAGCGCGATGGTTTCATTTATGACGGTGGAATCCGTGCTTTTGAAAACTCCGGCGTACTTTTCCCCATGCTCAGGCAGCTGGGGATTGAGTTAAACCTGCTTCCAAACAATATCTCCATGGGTGTGGAAGACAAGCTCATCCGCGTCAACCCGGAGACCTGCGTCGAGGACTACCGCGAGCTGCTGGTGGACCTATATCCTGAAAACCGGGGCGAGATCGAACAGATCATCGTTCAGATCCGCTTGATCATGAAGTACATGGAAGTGCAGTACGGCATCGACAACCCCATGTTCCTGGATATGAAGAAGAATCAGGAATACATGATCAAGGAGATCGTGCCGTGGATGTTTAAATACGCGGTCACAGCTCCAAAAATCGGGAAAATGATCACGCCGGTGGTCGATTTTTTGAGGCGCTACACCAGCAATCAAAGCCTGCTGGACATCATCACTCAGCATTTCTTTCAGGATACCCCGGCGTACTTTGCGCTTAGTTACCTGAAGTTGTACCTGGATTACCATTACCCGTTGGGAGGGACAGGCAAGTTCATTAAAAAACTGGTGGAACTCATCACGGTCAACAAGGGCGAAATCAGCACCGATACCGAGATCGTTGAGGTGGATGTTGTGGAACGCCTGGTAAGAGATTCCAAGGGACGATCGTACCACTATCGCAGGTTGATCTGGGCGGCGGATCTCAATACGCTCTACCAGCGATTGAATGTCGAAAAGATAGCAAACCCAGCCACCAGGAGCGCCATTCAAGAGCGGCAGGGTCAGTTAACTGGCAAAGCGGGAAATGATTCAGTGTTCACGATGTTCCTTGGAGTGAATCTTGACCGAGAGTACTTTGCCAGCCGCTGCACGGAACACTTCTTTTACACGCCCAGCCGCGTTGGTCAATCTGCTGCCGGACCCATTCCGCTTGGACAGGACAGGGAGACGATCAAAAAATGGCTGGGTGAATTTTGGCAACTGACCACTTACGAGATTTCCATACCAGTCCTGCGCGACAGCGCCATGGCGCCTGAGGGTAAAACAGGGTTGATCGTGAGCGCCCTGTTCGATTATCGTCTGACCCGGCAGGTTGAAGAGCAGGGTTGGTATGAAGAGTTTAAGGGGTTGTGCGAGCAGCACATGCTGCGGGTACTGGATGCCACGGTTTACCCGGGCATTGCCGGAGCGGTCGTTCACATCTTTTCATCCACACCCCTGACCATGGCAAAACTCACTGGCAACTTCGAAGGCGCGATCACCGGCTGGTCTTTCACCACCCGCCCGGTGCCTGCTGAGAGCAGGATCCCGAAGATCATGAACGCGGTCAAGACGCCAATCCCCGGGGTTTACCAGGCAGGGCAGTGGACGTATAGCCCTTCCGGTCTACCGATATCGCTATTGACAGGCAAGATCGCGGCTGACAGTGTGATAAAAGATTTAAAGAAAGAGACCTGATTGTCGTTGCAGTATGGGATTACAGCAACAGCGTTCTGGTAAAAAACCAAAACTGTTCGCATATACGATTATCAGGATTCAGTCTACGGGATTGTGATCATATCCAAAAATTCATCAGTGGCTGCTATCACTTGCTCCCACTGCGCTGAAGCGCTGATGCTCGCATCACCATCACCAGGTTGCTCTCCATAATCGCCAAACTGGGCGTGGTTGCCGCCTTCAATCCTCACCCAGCCTGTGCTGCCGGGAAGCAAGGAACCGGAAGATTCGATCGTATCTACCTCACCATCCTCACTCCCGTAAATTGAAACGACCTCTACTTCAGCGGCTGCCAAAGAATTGCTCTCTGCCGGGTAAGAGGCCCATAACACCAACCCTTTTACTTTCCCGGGGTTGTTAAAAACGAAATTCGCTGCCATAGCGCCGCCGAGCGAGTGACCACCAATGACCCAATCGGTAATTTCCGGTAAAGATTGGATGACTTCTGCGGCTTTGGCAGGTGAGAACACCGCCAGTGAGAGGGGCATACGCACGAGCACCACGAGGTAACCCTGTTCAGCCAGCGGCCTTAGCAGGTGGGCATAAGAACGATAATCCACCCGACCCCCCGGGTAATAGATGAACCCGGTGCGTGTCTGTTGGGCAGCAGGTCGAAAAACCACCCAATCTGCATTTTCCTCGATGTTGACCGTGGAGTCGGACTTGAGTGCAGACATGGCAGTAGTGCCGGGACCGAGTGGGAACGATGCCCATGCGATGAAGCCAACTGCTACAACAAGAAGTAAAGCCAGGATGATAAGCAGAGAAATTTTGAGTGATTTTTTCATGGTTTTTACTACCAATTAAGGAATATGAAATTGCTTTTCGAAATTACCCCGGGGAAGGGATTTCTCCACCATCCCCGGTTATGGTCGATATATAAGGGTGGTAATGATGCCCGTTACTTGACGAATTCCATCAGATACCCGTACCCCTGAGTTTCCATCTCTTCGTATGGCACAAAGCGTAAAGACGCGCTGTTCATACAGTACCTGGTGCCGCTGGGTGAAGTAGGGTCGTTGTAAAACACGTGCCCCAGGTGAGAGTCACCGGCGCGACTGCGCGCCTCAGTACGCAGCATGCCGTAAGACCGATCGGTAACCAGGAAGAAGGCGTTCTCGTCGATCGGTTTCGAAAAGCTGGGCCAACCGGTGCCGCTGTTGTACTTGTCGCTCGAAGAGAACAAAGGTTCACCGGTTACCACGTCTACGTAGATGCCGCGGTCATGATTGTTCCAGTATTTGTTGTTGAAGGCCGGTTCCGTTCCGTTCTTTTGTGTGGCGTGAAACTGGTCTTCAGTCAACATATCCTTGATCTTTTCATCACTGGGACGCGGATATTTACCCGGATCAATGATCATCTTACTGATCACATTTATTTCGGCGGTTGAAATGTGGCAATAACCACCTGGTACCTTGTCAAGATAGTTCTGGTGATACTCCTCGGCGTCGTAAAAACGCTCCAGGGGTTCAATTTCAACAACGAATTTATCAAAGCGTTTCCTGTAAATGTCCGCGATTCGGGTAACAGTCTCACCGGAGGCTTCGTCAGCGTAATAGATGCCGGTCTGGTACTGCGTGCCGATATCATTCCCCTGGGCATTTTTAATGGTGGGGTCGATGACGTGGAAGTAAGCAAAGAGCAGGGCATCCAGGCTGACCTTTTCAGGATTGTATTCCACACGCACAGTCTCACGGTAGCCGGTCTTCCCGGTTGTCACAGATTTGTAGGTTGGAATTTCTCCCGCGCTGCCGTTGGCATAACCACTGACCGCATTCAGCACTCCGGGGATGGACTGCATCAGCTTTTCGATACCCCAAAAGCAGCCGCCAGCCAGGTAGATTACTTCAACACTGTCGCGTTTTGTGTAGTTTGGATCTTGTAAGATAGTCATATCTGCGTTCTCCTTTTCTACTTGGGTAATGGAGGGAGATGTTGACGGGTTACTCCGGTTGCATGCAGAGGTGACCAGGGTCAGCATTACCAAAGTAATAAATAGTTTGGGTGTTTTCATGATGGGTACCTCCTTACTTCTAAATTACCACCATGCCTTTAAGTGATTCTAAACGATATATCGTGGGCTATCAACTGCAACAAGAGGGTTTGTACAATGTAGTGCAGGGGCAATCAAACAGAAGTTGATTGTTTTCTTTGGTCAACCTGATACTTACTCTCCTTGTTCATGGTTTTCTTATCCAACAGATCAGGTATTATGTGAGGATAAGGCTTTTGAAGTTCAGCAATAATGATGTATAAACAATTATCAACAATAAGGGGAACAGGACTTGACCAAAGAGCGTCTTGTTAGTGGAGGGATTCACCATGCATACACATCACAAGACTTTTAACCATTTCAATCGTTTTTCCATTGTTTTCTCCACGGTCGTCAACTTGCTCATGGTCCTGTTCTTGATCCTCTCCACAGGATGTACTGGTATTTTACAGGAGACGCCAATGCCGATAGATGCCGCTTCCACAAGCCCCATTGATAAACCCGTCCAGGGGGATGGAGGCAATAAAGGCCTGCCATTTGAAATCAAGGTAGCCCTGAGCGAAGGGAGTGCCCGCCAGGAAACCCCGGAACCTTTTTCGTTGGTTTCCGGTGATCCGCTTACAGCGGATGAGGTTGAGGAGATTTTCGATCGTCTTCCTGATCTGCCTGTATCGCCTGATGAACAAACCGAATTCAATTACCCGGTGCAGCTGCTCCCGCCGCCAAAGCCTGGAACCGTGCTCGAGGAGCAATTCCCTCCATCAGGAGACCTTTCAGCACCAGTCATCGAAAGCTCTGGTCCCCTGGAAGTTGTGCGCTACGCCCCGGAAGGGGAGATCCCAATAGCTCCCTTTATTTCTATTACCTTTAATCAAGCGATGGTGCCACTGGGGACGCTGGATGATCTTGCCCTTCAGGATGTACCGGTGATCATCAAGCCAGCCTTATCCGGAACCTGGCGCTGGCTTGGTACCAAGACACTGACCTTTGAGTACGATTCTGACCTGATCGACCGGTTGCCAAAAGCGACTGAATTTACGGTCACCATTCCGACGGGGACCAAATCGATCAGCGGCGGCGTTCTGGCTGAAGCAGTCACATGGTCTTTCAGTACCCCACCGCCCCGGGTTGAAACGATGTACCCGCGCGATATTCCCCAAGCGCTTGAACCGCTGATGTTCCTGCATTTCGACCAGCGCATCGACGCGATTAAGGTATTGGAGACGATCACCGTTTATGCCGGTGGTAGTGAAGTTGAACTGCGTCTGGCGACTGAAGACGAGATCAGCGCTGATGAGAATATTCAAAAGTTGGTGGAAAACGCAGTTGAGGGACGCTGGATGGTTTTCAGGACTGAGAAAGCGCTTCTTCCTGATACGAATGTTTCCATCACGGTGGGACCTGGAACGCCCTCGGTTGAGGGGCCGCTACTTACTACCGAGCCCCAATCTTTCTCGTTCCAGACGTATGCACCATTGCGAGTGGTAAATTACGGCTGTTACTGGTACGGGGATAGTTGTGTACCCCTGGCACCGTTCTCCATCGAGTTCAATAATCCTCTCGATGCAAAAACATTTTCTGAAGGTATGATCTCGATCACCCCGCAGATACCAGGGATGGTGGTCAATTTGTTTGGCAATACCATCATGATCAAAGGCGAGACCAAAGGCCAGACCAATTACACGGTAACTGTTTCCAGTGACCTGCGGGATGAATTTGGTCAGCGTTTGGCGAAAGATGAAAAACTGATCTTTAAGGTCGGCAAGGCCGAACCGCGGCTGATTGGTCCGCAGAAAAGTTTCATCACCCTGGACCCGGCCGCGAAAAAACCGGTTTTGAACTTGTACGCTGTCAATTATGCCAGGCTCAAAGTGCAAGTTTATTCAGTCAAACCTGAAGATTGGTCAGCATTTGCGCAATACATTGACGACTGGCAGCGCACAGACCGGACCATTCAGATTCCAGGCAAGCTTGTCTTTGATGAGATGATGGATTTAAATATCCCCGAGGATGTCTTTTCCGAGGTGGGTATCGATCTTTCCGCGTACGTGGAAAGTGGATTCGGGCAGTTCATTGTCAAGGTAGAACCTCCTGCCGGGATGTTTGAGAGCGAAGACGATAAATGGCAGCGGATCTACCAGACCGTTCACGCCTGGGTGCAGGTGACGAACCTGGCAGTGGACGCCTACGTCGACCATTCCGAGATGGTGGTGTGGGTAAATGATCTGAAGACCGGCAGCCCGCTCGCTGGTGTAACCGTGCGCACGAGCGCCGGCACGACAGCATATACCACCGATGCTGACGGATTGGTCAAGTTCCCGATCCCTGATGGAGCGTATTCTGTGGTGGCACAAAAAGGAGCGGACACCGCGATGCTCCTTTACTCGCCGTACCCCTGGGATACCTCCACCTGGAATTCGAGCCAACCCGTAGATACCCTGCGCTGGTTCGTTTTTGATGACCGCAGCATGTACCGGCCTGGTGAAGAGGTGCACATCAAGGGGTGGCTTCGCCGGCTGGGAGGCAGGCAGGAGGGGGATATCAGTCTGCTGGGTGAGGATGTTACCTCCATCGGTTACGAGTTGACGGATGCGCAAGGAAATTCTGTTCTCAGTGGGGACGCAGATGTGAATGCGCTGGGTGGATTTGATCTTTCGTTCACCATCCCGGAGCCGATCAACCTGGGCAGCGCCAGCCTGAAGTTCTGGGCGTTCGGCGATCTCAACAGGCTGGCGGAAAATTACTACTATCACGCGCTGCAGATCCAGGAGTTCCGAACACCGGAATTCGAGGTCAAGGCGCGTAACGTAAGCAGCCCGCCGTTCTTTGCCGGTGGAGAGGCAGTTGTGGCGGTAGAGGCCGCGTATTATGCCGGAGGGGCACTCCCGAACGCGGAGGTGACCTGGGAGGTTGAAACCTCCCCCGCCAGGTACTCACCCCCGAACTGGCCTGACTTTGTTTTTGGTGAATGGCGACCGTGGTGGTGGGATGTTTACCGTTACGATTCCGATTGGCCTGAGGAGGAAGGAACTTTCGAAACCTTCGATGGTAAGACGGACAGCAACGGTGAACATTATCTGAAACTTGAATTTGAGCAGGTCGGCGATGCGGGCGAAAAACCCGAGCCCAAATCCGTGATCGCTCAGGCGACGGTCATGGATGTTAATCGCCAGGCCTGGGCGGGTATCACAACGCTCCTCGTGCATCCGGCTGACCTTTACATCGGGATACGCAGCGAGCGCTATTTTGTGAACAAGGGCACGCCGATCAAGGTGGATTTCATAGTCACTGACCTGGATGGGATTGTTGTACCCGGTATGCCGGTGACCATCAGGGCTGCCAGGCTGGAGTGGAAGTACCTGGAGGGTGAGTGGACCGAAGTAGAGAGCGATATACAGACCTGTGAAATGGATTCTGGAGAAGAGCCGGGTACCTGCTCTTTTGAAACACCCATTGGCGGCAGCTACCGCATCAGCGCCATTGTTACGGATTCCTCGGGGCGGGTGAACCAGTCCAGCTTTACGCGCTGGGTGAGTGGCGGGCAGCGTCCTCCTGCGCGCAACGTGGAACAGGAAGAAGTTACGCTAATACCTGATAAAGAAACCTACCAGCCCGGTGATACCGCCGAGGTGCTGGTGCAATCACCTTTCAGTCCGGCGCAGGGTTTGCTCACTGTCAGCCGCAGCGGGTTCCTTTACACGGAGGCTTTCCGGGTTGAAGAGGGATCTACAGTCTTAAGCATACCCATCAAAGAGCAATACATCCCCAACCTGCACATCCAGGTGGATCTGGTTGGCGCAGCTGACCGCCTGGATGACAACGGCAATGTGTTGAAGAATGCTGAGCCCAGACCCGCGTTCGCAACCGCCGCGCTCAACCTGAGCATTCCCCCTGCACAGCGCAGCCTTACACTCCTCGTTGAACCTGAGGAAAACCAGCTCGAGCCAGGTGGTGAAACAACTCTCAATGTGAAATTGAGCAACGCCGCCGGCAAACCAGTGGCAGATGCTGAATTCGCGGTGGTCGTTGTGGATGAAGCCATACTGGCGCTGAGCAATTACCAGATGAGAGACCCTCTGAGCGTGTTCTATGCTGACCGTGAAAGTTGGGTTTCCAGTTATTACGGGCGTAATAGCGTCATTCTCGCTGATCCGGAATCGCTGGTGGATCGTGGTTTGACGGGTATGGGGGGTGGTGGCGGTGAAGTTAGAGAAGAAATGGATGCCATGATGCCGATGATGGCGCCGATGGCTTCTGCTCCTCAGGAAAAATCTATGGAGGGTGAGGCCGGGCAGGAGATTGCAGTGCGCACAGATTTCAATCCCCTGGCCGTGTTTGAACCCGAGGTGCGCACTGGTGCCAATGGTGAAGCCAGGGTCTCCATTCAACTCCCAGATAACCTCACGCGCTACCGCATCATGGTGGTTGCGGTGGACGCGAGCGGCAGGCAGTTCGGCAAGGGTGAATCCAACCTTACCGCGCGCTTACCCCTGATGGTACGCCCATCCGCGCCGCGCTTCCTCAATTTTGGCGATAAATTTGAGCTGCCGGTGGTGCTGCAAAACCAGACCGATCAACCGCTTTCGGTGAACGTGGTGGCACGTGCCACCAATCTTGAGCTGGCCGTTCCCGGTTTGCGGGTTACCGTTCCGGCTAACGATCGCGTGGAAGTGCGCTTCCCGGCGAGCACGATCATGGCGGGCACGGCGCGTGTGCAGGTGGCTGCCATCTCAGGTGAGTTTACTGACGCGGCAGTCGTGGAGCTGCCGGTTTACACCCCGGCTACCACCGAAGCCTTTGCCACTTACGGTGTGATTGACAACGGGGCGATCGCGCAGCCCATCATGCATCCAACCAACGTGTATCCCCAGTTTGGGGGGTTGCAGATCTCCACCTCTTCCACCGCGCTGCACGCGCTCACTGACGCGGTGCTCTACCTGGTGGAGTACCCGTTCGAGTGTTCCGAGCAGCTGGCTTCGCGCATTATGGGTATTGCCTCCCTGCGCGACGTTCTCACCGCTTTCAAATCAGGAGAATTACCTGCCCCCGAGTTGCTTGAAGAAAGGGTTATCAGCGATATTGAAGCGCTGCAGGGATTGCAGAACAGCGATGGCGGCTTCCCGTACTGGCGGCGCGGGTTCGAATCCATCCCCTTCCACACCATCCACGCGGCGCACGCTTTAGCGCGCGCGCAGCAGAAGGGGTACGCGGTTCCCAACGATGTGCTCACTGGCGCGCTCACTTACCTGCGCGATATCGAATCCCACTATCCCTGGTGGTACTCACCTGAAACCCGCCGCACGCTGAGCGCGTACGCGCTGTATGTGCGCAACCTGTGGGGTGACCGGGATGCGGGTAAAGCCCTGAACTTGTTCAACGAAGCGGGCATTGAAGGATTGTCCATTGAAGCCATCGGCTGGGTATGGTCTGTTCTCGATACTGACTACGAATTAAGCGAAATTCGCCGTTACGTCAACAACCATGTGGTGGAGACCGCTGGATCTGCCAACTTCACCACATCCTACAGTGACCAGACCTACCTGCTGCTCAGTTCAGACCGCCGCACGGACGCCATCCTGCTGGACGCGCTGATGGAGGACAACCCGGAAAGTGAATTGATCCCGAAACTGGTCAGTGGTTTGCTCGCGCACAAGAAAAAAGGTCGCTGGGAAAACACCCAGGAGAATGTTTTCGTTTTGGTCGCCCTGGATCGTTACTTTAAGACCTATGAAGCACTGGAGCCGGACTTCGTGGCACGCATGTGGTTGGGTGATACCTACGCCGGCAGCAGCGAATTCAGCGGTTACACCACCGATATTCACGAGATCGCCATCCCGATGACTTATGTGCTGGATGAAACCGCGGGTGGGGATGGGATGAGTGACATCATTCTCAGCAAGGAGGGCAGCGGCAGGTTGTATTACCGCCTCGGTCTCAAATACGCGCCAACCATCCTTGCGCTCGATCCTTTGGACATGGGTTTTGTGATCGAACGCCGTTACGAAGGGGTAGATGACGCGGAAGATGTGCGGCGGGATGGGGACGGAACGTGGCATATCAGAGCCGGCGCGCGCGTTAAGGTGGTGATCAAGATGGTAGCGGATAACCGTCGCTACCATGTCGCACTGGTCGATCCGCTGCCGGCAGGATTTGAGATCATCAATCCTGCCCTGGCCGTGTCACAGAACCCACCGCAGGAAGACCCGGTGGCGAAACCTTACGGATGGTGGTGGTGGGGCACCTGGTATGAACATCAGAACCTGCGCGATGACCGGGCGGAAGCCTTCACCTCGCTGCTTTGGGACGGGGTGTACGATTATTCCTACTACGCCCGCGCCACCACTCCCGGCACATTCATTGTGCCAGCGACGAAAGCCGAGGAAATGTACTCTCCCGAAGTCTTCGGACGCAGCGGAAGTGATTGGGTGATCGTCGAATAGGTATATCTTCACATACGTGAAACGAGCCGGAGAATTATCCCGGCTCGTTTTATGCAATAGGTTTTTGATTGAGTCCACAGAACCGGTGGAAGTATAATTAACACATGATAAAGATCGCGCACATACTGGGGGGATGGTCGGTCAATATTGGTAATGCCTTCTTTCAACTGGCGGGATACCATGTGCTGCGAGAGTCCTTCCCAGATGCCGAGATTGACATCATCCCGGAACAACCTGGTTACCCCTCTTACTGGAACCGCAGCGGCGGCAATCCGGCCAATTATTTTGATTATGTGAACCATTTGAAACCGGATTACCTGGTGTTAATGGGACCGGTTTTCAGGCGTGAGATGTTCTCCATCTGGGGCGAAGCGTTGGAGCAATTGATGGTCACCGGGACAAAACTGGTGCTGCTGGGTGTGGGTGCGATGACCTACGCTGAAGCGGATATCCAGCGTTACCGCGATTTCCTATCGCGTTTCAGGCCGGCACTGATGGTAACCCGCGACAGCGATACCTTTAGATTATTGGGAGATCTGGCGGATCACGCCTGCGACGGTATTGATTTTGCTTTTTTCCTCTCCGATTATTACCCGTATCAAAAGATCGATGCTCTTGCTAAAACCATCGCGCTGAATTTCGATAAAATCCCTGAGCCGCGCATCTCGATCAACGCTGTTCCGTCTGCGGGTGGAACTTCATTCGACTTCGCCGGGGAGCGCTGGCAGGTGGCGTTCCCGCGCTTCAGGCGTTGGCTGGCGCGCAGTTCGCGCTACGGCATGTTCCTTGAAGGTGCCCTGTTTGGCGGGAGGGATGTTGACAAGATCGGTCGTTATGACGTTGTGCGTCTCGACCATCGTCCGCACCCGCTGCTGCGGGCCAAGACCTACCGCAGCCCGAGAGCCCTGGTCAATGACACGCCTTATCCGTACCTGGATATCTATGGTAACGCCGCGGTCACGCTCACCGATAGGGTGCACGCAGCCGCGGCCGCGCTGCAGTACGGCAAACCGGCGCTGCTGTTTTCCACCTCCCCGCGGGTGCGTATGCTAGAAAGGCTGGGACTGGAGGATATCCTCAACCGACCGGTTTGGTTGGATACGGCGCTGCTGGAAGAGGAGAAAGAGAAAGTCAAGACGTTCCTCAAAGATTATCAAAAATTGAGTGTCCGCTTCTCTGCCGACGATTCACAATGAAGCAGTTCGAAAAATTACTCACCCTGATTCGCAACCCTTTTTATCGCCAGGTTCTCGTAAAATACCAGGTCGCAGCAGCGGCGGAGCATGATGCCCTGCTGCGTCAAATTGGTGGTGAACTGAAAACGGTGGTGGACATTGGTGCCAACTGCGGGCAGTTCGCGCTGGCTGCCAGGCGTCACGCGCCAGGCGCACGCATCATCGCCTTTGAACCACTTACAGAAGCGGCCGAGATCTTCAGAGTGATCTTTCAGGATGACCCGGGGGTCGAGCTGCATCGTTGTGCAATCGGGGCGCAGGCGGGCGAGGCGCTGTTGCACATATCGCGTGCAGAAGACTCTTCCTCGTTGCTGCCCATCTCCTCACTGCAGCGGCAGGTCTTCCCCGGCACGGAGGAGAAGGGGACCCGGCGTGTGACCGTCACACCACTTGAAGGTGCACTTTTTGCGGAACAGATCGAGGTGCCAGCTCTTTTAAAGATCGACGTGCAGGGATACGAGCTCGAGGTCCTGAAGAGCAGTGCCGGGTTGCTAGGTTGTTTTGGTTATCTCATGGTCGAGTGTTCCTACCTGGAGCTGTACAGCGGGCAGGCGCTGGCGGGTGAGGTGATCAGTTATTTGGAAGAGGCTGGTTTCGTACTGGCAGATCGCTACAACCTGGTGCGCGATGCGCGCGGGGATCCGGTCCAGGCGGATTTCTTCTTCAGGCGCAAGTAAGATACAATAATCCTATAGCGTGACCGGTTAAAATTTCAATCAGCATGGGGAGTGGTGGATTGCGCGTATTGCTTCACGATTACGGCGGGTACGCTTTCACAGTGCAGCTGGGGCAGGCGCTGGCAGGCAGGGGACACCAGGTTTATTATTCGTATAGCTTAACAACTCAATTGATGCAGCGTTTCGCTGCGCCGCCCACGCTCGAAAAATTCACAATCGAAGGGGTGAAGCTGCCAACGCCGTTCTCACGCTACAATTACCTGCAGCGTTGGCGTGATGAACGCGCGCATGGGCGCAGGGTAGCGGAGCAGGTGAGGGCTTTCCGTCCGGATCTTGTCCTCTCCGCCAATACTCCGCTAGACGCGCAGGCGCTGATCCTGCGCGCCAGCCGCGAGGTGGGAGCGAAATTTATCTTCTGGATGCAGGATTTCATCGGGCATGCCACCCGGAACGCGCTCGCCACACGCTTCCCGATTATGGGCAACCTCATCGGGAACCGTTACCTGCGGTTGGAAAAGCGCCTGGCCAGGGCGAGCGATGGGGTGGTTGTCATTTCCGAGTATTTTCGCGAAGCGCTGCACGGCTGGGGAATCGACCAGGCGCGCGTTCATCTTATTTCCAACTGGGCAGTGCTGGACGAGATCCCACAGCTTCCGAAAGACAATCCGTGGGCGCGCACTCATGAACTGGTGGACAAATTCGTCTTCCTGTACAGTGGTGTACTGGGGTTGAAACACGATGTAACCTGGTTCCTCGGGCTGGCGGAATCTCTCATTCAGCACCCTGACGTGCGCGTGGTGGTTGTTGCCGAGGGTCCATTCGCAGATACGTTGAAATCGGAAAGTGTTGTCAGAAATCTCGATAACCTGGTCATACTGCCATATCAACCTGCCGCTGCCTATCCTGAAGTGCTGGCCAGTGCGGATGTGCTCATGACCATCCTTAACCCTGAAGCCAGTGCCTATTCCGTGCCCTCCAAGGTGTACGCGTACATGTGTGCGGGGCGGCCGCAGCTGCTCTCGATCTCTGCGGGCAACCCTGCTGCAAAGTTGGTGGCCACTCATCAGATGGGGCTGGTCTGCGACCCGGGTGACAGCGGAGCCTGGCTGACGAACGCGCACGCGCTACATCAAAACCGGTACAATAATATGAACATGGCAAAGAATGCGCGTGCTTACGCTGAAGCACACTTCGACATCGACCGTATAGCGGATTCTTTTGAATCTGTGATGCAGCTGGCGCTGAAGAGGAATTGATGGCAGCATCCGGTGGAGAACAGGGAACAACCGTGGGTGTGCGACTGGTTTCCACACAGACCCGCTTTGTCAACCGTCACAAGCGTGCCATCATGTCTGTTTACATGCTGCTGGTGGATGCTGTTGCGCTGCTGTTGGCGGCCTGGCTGGCCGTGCTGATGCGGTCGCTTTTCTCACCGCGCCTTACCGACCCCGCTCAGTATTACGCGCTCATCCCCTACCTGCTGATATTTTTGCTCGCCAACCTGTTG
>CAYMGO010000026.1:0-26941 GCA_964390015.1 uncultured Anaerolinea sp.
GGTTGATCCTGCCAAAGCTGCAGGACACCCAGTGCGGGTTCAAATGCTTCACCGCCAAAGCGGTAGAAACGCTCTTTCCACTGGTAACAATCCCCGGCTGGACCTTCGATGTGGAGGTACTGGCAATCGCATTTAAGCTGGGCTACCGCGTGAAGGAGCTGCCAATCCCATGGTATTACCATCCGCACAGCAAGATAAGGGTAGTGCGTGACTCGGTGAGAATGGGCAGCGACCTGCTCAAGATCCGTAGAAAACTGCGCCGCGGGGAGTATGGTCCCCAGGTTTGACCAGACCCTCATCCCCGCCTCACCCGACCTGTCACTTGAAACCGCTCTATGGGAAAACGGGCTTGAGCAAGTGGCGGGACTCGACGAAGCAGGGCGCGGCGCCTGGGCTGGACCGGTAACGGCGGCAGCCGTTATCTTCCCCCAACACTTCACCCCCCCACCGCAATCAGTGCTCATTCGCGATTCAAAACAATTGAGCGCGGAGAAGAGAAAGTGGCTTGAGCCCCTGATCAAGAAACAGGCGCTTGCATGGGCTGTGGGTTCTGCCTCCTCCCGGGAGATCGATGGCTTCGGCATCCTGCCAGCCACCCGGCTAGCCATGCTGCGCGCGCTGGAACTGCTGGGGGTCACCCCGCAGCACCTTCTCATCGACGCATTGTTTCTACCAGAAATTGCGACCAGCCAGACCGCTCTCATAAAAGGAGATCAACGCGCGCTAAGTATCGCCGCGGCCTCCATCCTGGCAAAAACTGCGCGTGACAGGTTTATGGAAGAACTCGCCCACAAGGCACCCGGTTACGCCTTTGAGCGCAACAAGGGTTATGGTACCAGGTTGCACCAGGCGGCCCTTTGCCAACAAGGTCCATGCCCGGCGCATCGCTTCAGTTACGCGCCGGTTAAACGATCCCTTAAATAAAACAGGCGGAGAAGCGATCTCCGCCCATTATTGTGAACTCCCTCGATCAGCCCTGCAGCGTTCTCTTGACGCGGCGGGCGGTGAACCATTTTACCAATTCTGCCACTACTGAAGGGATGACAAGCAGTGGAAGGATCAACTGCCATTGTTCCCACCCCAGGGGTACTGTCTTGAAGATCGGGTTCAGGAAGGGAATGTACACCACCGCCAGAACCAGCACCAGCGAGAACAGCACCGCGATGTTCATCCACTTATTGGTAAAGATGCCCTGCTTCAGCAGCGGGTAGCGCTCTGAGCGGGCGGTGAAAGCCCTTAGCAGCTCCGAAGTGGAAAGCGTTACAAACGCCATCGTCTTGGCAAAAATTAGATTGTCCTGGATGGCCCCACCACTTCGATTCAGCCCAACCCAGAAGGCAAACAGAGTGACGGCGGAAATGGCAATGGTTTGCGTGATGACGCCAACCAGCATCTGCCGGTTGATGATGGGTTCCTTTGGCGCCCTCGGGGGCTGATCCATGATATCCGGGTCGCCTTTCTCGGTACTCAAGGCCAACGCCGGCGCGCCGTCGGTGATCAGGTTCAGCCAGAGCAGTTGAATTGGCGCCAATGGCGCGAGCTGCTCGGAGGTAAGCTCGGGGAAGAGCAGCACCCCCAACGCGGTGGGAAGAAAAATGATGAGAATCTCAGCCATGTTGCAGGAAATGAGAAAATAAACGAACTTGCGGATATTAGAGTAAATGATCCTTCCCTGTTCCACAGCCGAAACAATACTGACGTAGTTGTCATCGGTGAGCACCATGTCAGCCGTGTCCTTGGCAACATCAGTGCCGGTGATGCCCATCGAAATGCCAATATCCGCCTGCTTGATGGCTGGCGCGTCGTTCACCCCGTCACCGGTCATGGCCACTACTTCTCCGTTGGCCTGCAGCGCATTGACAATACGCAGCTTGTGCTCGGGTGATACCCGGGCGTATACATCCGTCTTCCTGACCTCTTCCTTCAGTTCCTCATCGCTCATGGCCTCCAACTGCGCGCCAGTGAGAACATGATGCCCGGGCTGCAGCAGCCCGATACTTTCGGCGATGGCACGCGCCGTGTTTGGGTAATCACCGGTGATCATGATGGTGCGGATGCCAGCGCGGGCTGCTGTTTGCAGCGCCGGGTTGACCTCCGGGCGCGCCGGGTCGATCATCCCGATCAACCCGATGAACACCAGGTCATTTTCCAGTTCTGCTCGCTCAACTTGCTCAGGGATTTGCTTCACCATGCGGAACGCCACTCCAAGCACCCGCAGGGCATTCCCTGTCATTTCGTCATTGGCAGCCAGGATGCGCTTTCGATAATTCTCATCCATCGGCACCGCGGTGCCGTTATCGATGGGCTGGTACTGCGTGCACAGTTTGAGCACCACATCCGGCGCGCCTTTTACGGCGATCACGTGGCAGCCTTTGCCCTTTTCTTCGTCAAACGGAGACAGGTCATCAAGACGCGGATCGTCAACTGTGTGGATCGTCACCATGCGTTTGAAGTCTGAATCAAAGGGAATTTCGTTGGTACGCGGGTAGGCTTTGTTCAACGCCGCGGTTACCCCGCCGGCTTTGTAAGCAGCCACCAGTATCGATCCCTCGGTCGGGTCACCCACCATGCGGAATTCCTTGCTGCCGTCCTCTAACACGCCTTCTTCCAGCAAGGCGTCGTTGTTCAATACTCCCGCCCACAGCGCAGTGCGCACCGCCGGGTACTTATCCAGGTTGATCTCGTTCTCACCAATCGAAAATGCTCCAACCGGTGTGTAGCCCTGACCCGAAACCTTGACCATTTGCCCATCCACCCAGATGCGGGTCACGGTCATTTCATTCTGTGTCAACGTGCCGGTCTTGTCAGAGCAGATGACCGTTGCGGATCCCAGGGTTTCAACCGAGGAGAGGCGGCGGATGAGCGCGTGGCGCTTGATCATTTCCTGCATCCCCAGCGCCAGGCTCACGGTCACCACCGCGGGCAGCCCTTCAGGTACCGCGGCCACCGCCAGGCTGACCGCGATCATCACGAGCCCGACGATCAGATCAGCGTTGATCGCGCCAATGCTTTCGGTCACCCCCACCACAAATACCAGCCCACAAACAATGAGAGCCGCCAAACCAAGCGTCTTCCCGAGCTGGTCCAGTTTCCGCTGCAGGGGGGTCTGTTCCTCGTGCACCGATTGCAGCATGGTGGCAATGAGCCCCAACTGAGTGTGCATGCCGGTGCTGGTAACCACGCCCTTGCCGCGCCCGTATGAGACTACTGTACCCATAAAGGCGGTGTTCTTGCGGTCGCCAAGCGATGCATCAGGCTCCAGCATTAATGCCGCGTTTTTCTGTACGGCTACCGATTCACCTGTTAGCGCGGATTCGTCTATTCGCATGTTTACTGCTTCCAACAGGCGCACATCCGATGGCACATAGTAACCGGCTTCCATGAAGACGATATCCCCGGGCACAAGTTGCGGGGCGGGGATGGTGAGGCGCTTGCCATCACGCAGCACCTGGCTTTCGGGCGCGGCCATGCGCCGCAGCGCGGCCAGGGCTTCCTCTGCCCGCGATTCCTGGACAACACCAAGGATGGTGTTTAGCAAAACGATGGCAATAATTGCACCAGCGTCGATATACTCGCCAAGCACGGCCGAGAGGATGGCTGCACCAATAAGCAGGAGAATGACAAAGCTCTTTAACTGCTCCAGTACCATTTGCATAAATGTGCGGCGGGGTTTTTCTTCAAGCTGATTCGGTCCGTACTCTTTCAACCTGCGTTCAGCCTCTGCACTGGTGAGCCCCTCGGATACGGGGGATTCCAGCCGCTGCAGCGTTTCATCTGCGCTCAAGGCGTGCCAGGTAACTGACAGGTCGCCTTTGCCAGCAGAAATATTCTTTACGACGTTATTACTCATACTTACAACTCCTGAGGTACGGGGTTAAGGTGTAATTTTCGTTCCGGGGGGCAGTGTACCCGATTTGGGAATGATTACGATCCCATCTCTTACCACCCAGCCGTCACCATCAATATCTGTGCCAGCAGGGAAGGGCTTGATGATGGTGCCTTTATTGATGCGCGCGTTCTTGTCAATGATGGCGCCTTCAATGTAGCAATCGTAACCGATCTCTAGCGCGCCCGCGAAGGCTTCGGGAGAACCCGGTCTTTCGTAGTAATCATTACCCATCAGGATACTGTCGATGATGGTAGTGCCGCCGCGAATCTGGCTGCGCAGACCGATCACCGAATGGGTAATGCGTGAGTTTTCAATGCGGCAGCCTTCGGCGATGAGCACGTTTTTCATCAACGTGTCTTCGATATTCGAACCGGGCAGAAAGCGTGGATGGCTGTAGATAGGGAACTTTTGATCGTAAAAATTAAAGGGCGGGTTTGGTTCAGTGAGCGCCAGGTTGGCTTTGTAGAACGAGCGGATCGTCCCGATATCCTCCCAGAAACCATCAAAATCATACCCGAAAACGCGATGCGTCTTGATGGCCGCGGGGATGACATGCGTACCGAAATCATCATAAGCATACTTTTCAAGCAGGTCTTTCAGGACTTTTGTTTTGAAGAGGTAAATGCCCATCGAGCCCAGGTACGGGCGAGCCGGGTCATCGCGGCTGATGATATCCTGCAGGACCGCGGGGTCAGTTGGCTTTTCGTGAAAATCAGTGATCTGAAAATTGGCCGCACGCTTGAGAATACCAAAGCGCTTGCAATCGGCGGTCGACACCGGCTGAACGGCCACGGTGATGTCTGCGTCTTTCTCTAGATGAAACTCGGCCATTTTGGCGTAATTCATGCGGTACAGGTGATCGCCGGCCAGGATGAGCACATGCGAGGTGCGCGTGGAAGTGATCTCGAGCAGCTGTTTACGCACCGCGTCGGCTGTGCCCTGGTACCAGTTGGTGTTTTCCACCGTTTGTTCGGCCGCCCAGATCTGCACCCAGCCGGTGTGGAATGCGTCAAAGTTATAGGTGCGGGAGATGTGGCGATGCAAAGAGACTGAGTTGAACTGTGTGAGCACGGCGATGCGGTAAATTCCGGAATTAATGCAGTTGCTGATGGGAATGTCAATGAGGCGATACTTGCCCGCCATTGGCACGGCGGGTTTGGAACGTTCCTTGGTCAACGGGTACAAGCGCGCTCCGCGCCCCCCGCCAAGGATCACACCGAGTATGTCATCCATCGCTGCCATTTTAGCCTCTCTCTTTCAAGTTTTTTGTAATGCGTAGATAAAGCTAGAGCAAATAGCACCATTAATTATAACAATTGATTAATCCCCCACACCTTGTTCCTGAAAAGTCTCATTTTTTAACTTTTCCCTCAACCCCCCGAAGGTAAAAGGGATGATGATTAACAAGAGGATCGCGCCGAAAAAATACGGCGCGCTGGGGTTTATCGACTGAAAAAGCACGCCTCCGACGAGCGGCGCGGTGGCGTTGGCAGCGCTTAATAAGGAGGCAGAAAGACCCAATGTGCCGCCAATATTCTGTGGGGATACGCTGCGCGTCAACAAGCTGTTGATCGAAGGCTGCAGCACCCCGCCGCCAATGGCAGCCGGTACCATTGCCGCCATGAGCCAGGCGATTCCGAGCCAACCCTTGCGTTCCTCGGGCGGGAGTGGGATCTGCAGGTTCTGGGTCGGTGGCGTTTCACCAGGCAGGCTGCGATCACCGGTCAGCTGGCTCGCGACTGCCTGCTGCGAATACCACGGAGGAGGAACCCGCGGGGTGAGCGCGGTGAGAATCAACCCTGCCATGAGCGCGGCAAGCCCAAAACGTATCAGTTTCGCCTCCCCGAAGCGGCGGCTCCACCTGCCAATGAAATACCCCTGCACTGCCACCACCACGAAACCCACAAAAACAAAAATGATCGAGTTCCCGGATGCGTCAAGACCCAACCTGCTCAAGGTGAACAAGGAAAGGAGCTGTTGGAAACCGCCAAACGCCAGTTGTTGGATGAAAATCAACACCAGCAGAAACCCCACCAGCGGGGTTTTTAAGGTTTGGAAAAACAACGAAAGATTGAACTCACGGCGCGAATTCAGATTGACGCGCGATCCGCGCGGATTGGTTTCTTTGAGAATAAAGATCGTCATCAGAATAGAGAGCGCGGAAAAACCAGCGGCGATGAACGCGGGAACATGGAAGTTATTGCCGCTAACCGAAAGAGAAAGGAAAGAGATCACCGGGCCAATGACAAATCCCAGGCCGAAAGCCGCGCCCACAAGGCCGAGACCCTGCGTGCGGTTTTTCTCTGTGGTTGAATCGGTGATCACCGCCTGCGCGGTGGCAATGTTCGCTCCCGAAAGGCCATCCAGCAACCTTGAAAGGAATAGCACCCATATGGAACCGGCGAAGCCCAATAGCAGAAAACCGGCCAACGTACCCAACTGGCTGGCGATCAGGATCGGTTTTCTGCCAAACCGGTCTGATAGCCGGCCGAGGATGGGCGCGCCAACCACCTGGGCCGCCGGGTAAACCGCCCCCAGAACCCCAATAGTGGTCGCGCTGGCGCCGAATGACGCCGCGTACAACGAAAGGAGCGGGATTATGATGGTCAAGCCGAGGAGATCAATGAAGATGATCACAAAGACCGGGATGATCTTTGCGTAGTCAAGTTTTTCTGGTTGTCCGGTCGGATTTGTCATATTTTTATCACAATAACGTTATTGAATAAATTGCCAATAAAGTAATCCCCGCAATTGATAAGATCCCCCTCCTGTTTCTTAACCCTCAAATACCCCTGTTCACGTATCTTGTCATCCCAGGTAGTTGGGGGGCAGTGCGCGTACGCGATTGCGGAAGAAGAAGGATAGGATCAGTCCAGCGATGAAGCCGCCAATGTGCGCCATGTAAGCCACCCCGCCGGTGGCGCTGGCGGTGGCTCCCACTGTTCCGATGCCGCTCAACAGCTGCAGCAGTATCCAGCCGCCGATGACAATGAGCGCGGGCAGGTGCACGATCCACCAGCCCAGCAGTACCCGCACCCGCCGCTTGGGGAATAGCACCAGGTATGCGCCCAGCACGCCTGCGATGGCGCCTGACGCGCCCAGGTTGGGGATCGTTACATACGGCGCTGCGATCAATTGAGCGCCCATGGCGATGATGCCGCATAAGATGTAAAAAAGCAGGAACTTGAAGTGGCCAAAACGGTCCTCCACGTTATCACCGAAGATGATTAGATAAAGCATATTGCCAAGCAGGTGCGCCCAGCCGGCGTGCATAAACATGGAAGTGAAGACGGTGATAAGGTTACCGGTCGGGTCCTGCATGAAGCGCGCGGGAATGAATGACCACATCGTGATGAACGCATCTCCCCCTGCGAGCTCGAGGAAGAAAACCACAACGTTGATGATTACCAGAATCCACGTTACCACAGGGAACAGCCTGCGCTGGGAATTATCGTCGCCAATTGGGATCATAAAACACCTCGAATATCTCGAATTTCAGGAAGTATAGATGTTTTCCGCCTGCCGCGCAATGGTACACATAACCCGCGGGGAGATAAAAAGAACCAACCGTTGGTAACGCGGCTGGTTCTTGGTGATTCATGAGGATGGTGCGCACACACAGCCGGGCGGTGAATTACGCCGGCACCTGCTCCGGTTCTTCAGGTTGTACCGTCTTACGCGCTTTCAGTGCGGCGGCGCGTTTTCGATCCCGCTTCAGGATGATCTCCCCTTCTTTATTGATGTCCACCAGCACCGCGTCGCCGTCGCTGAATTCGTGAGACAGCACTGCATCTGATAACCTGTCCTCCACGCTATCCTGGATGACACGGCGCAGCGGCCGCGCGCCCATCTCGGGGTTGTACCCCTCGTTGGAAAGGTGTTCGAGGGCAGCGTTCGAAGCAGTGAGGGCGATGTTATGCTCTGCCATGCGTTCGGCCACCTTCGCGAGCTCGAGGTTAACGATGTTACGGATGTGCTCACGGCTGAGCGGGTGAAAGACAATGACGCCATCCAGGCGGTTGATGAACTCAGGGCGGAATACTTTGCGCAGCGAGTCGAGCAGTTTTTTTCGCATCTCCTCGTAGTTCTTCGCTTCACTTTCCTTCTCGTCGCGTTGCAGGCTGAAGCCCAACGATCCCTGGCGGCGGATGAGGTCAGAGCCGATATTGGAGGTCATGACGATGATGGCGTTGCGGAAGTCCACCTTCCGTCCGCGCGCATCACTCAACTGCCCTTCCTCCATGATCTGCAACAACATGTTGTGCGTTTCAGGGTGCGCCTTTTCCATTTCGTCGAACACCACGATGGAGTAAGGACGGCGGCGGATTGATTCTGTGAGCTGTCCGGCTTCGTCGTAGCCCACATAACCCGGAGGCGCGCCGACCAGCCGGCTGACGTTGTGACGCTCCATGAACTCGGACATGTCGATCTGGATGAGAGCGTCTTCACTGCCAAAAAGGAAGGAGGCCAGGGCGCGGGTGAGAGCCGTTTTGCCCACACCGGTGGGTCCGAGGAACATGAAAGAACCAATGGGGCGGCGCGGGTCTTTGAGGCCGGCGCGGCCGCGGCGCACCGCCTTGGCGATGGTGCGGATGGCTTCCTCCTGCCCGATGATGAATTTCTGCAGTTCCTCTTCCATGCGCAGCAGGCGCTCTGATTCTTCGGTGGCCAGCTGTACCACCGGCACGCCGGTCCACATGGAGACTAGCTCGGCGATATCCTCGGCCGAGACGACAGGGCTGTTGGTGCGATCCCAGCCGGTGCGCAATTTTTCAATCCTGGCCTTCAGGTCAGCTTCCTTGTTTGAAAGTTCCATCGCGTCATCACTGCGACCGTTTTGCACGGCTTCACTACGGTGGGCTTTCACGTCCTTGAGCTCCAGCATCAGCTCCTTAAAGGTTTGCGCCGCCGGGCTTTTATACATGCGCACACGCGACGAGGCTTCATCGATCAGATCGATGGCCTTATCGGGCAAAAAGCGCTCGGTGACGTAACGCGAGGACAGGTGTGCCGCGGCTTCCAGCGCTTCATCTGAAATGACCAGGCGGTGGTGCTCTTCGTATGCCTTGCGGATGCCCTTGAGGATCTGGATGGTCTCTTCCACAGTCGGTTCCACCACCAGGATGGGCTGGAAGCGGCGTTCGAGCGCCGCGTCGGATTCAATGTGCTTGCGGTACTCATCCAGCGTGGTGGCGCCCACCACCTGCAGTTCACCGCGTGAGAGCGCCGGCTTGAGGATGTTGGCGGCATCTACCGCGGAACCCGCGGAACCCGCTCCTACAAGCATATGCAGTTCATCGATAAACAGAATGGACTTTGAAGCTTTCAGTTCGTCGATGACGCGCTTGAGTCGTTCCTCAAACTGCCCGCGATACATAGTACCGGCCACCAGCGAACCCACGTCTAGTTGAAGCACCCGCTTGCCGATAAGCGGAGCGGGCACATCCCCTTCGATGATGCGCTGCGCCAGGCCTTCTACGATGGCGGTCTTGCCCACACCGGGTTCTCCGATGAGGGCGGGGTTGTTCTTATTGCGCCGCGCCAGGATCTGGATGACGCGTTCTATCTCCTGCTGGCGCCCGATAACCGGGTCCAGTTTGCCCTCTTCGGCCAGCGTCGTCAGGTCAACCGCCAGCTGGTCCACCAGCGGGGTCTTGGCTTCCTTTTTGTCTTCACGGCGAGCCAGTGGGGCGCCCCCGGCTGAAGCCGGTCCGCTCGCGCTTTCTTCCATCACGCGCTTTGTTTGACGGCGCACCTGCTCCGTTGAAACGCCGAGCTTTTTAAGCACCTCGAGCGCGAGCCCTTCCGTTGAACGGATGAGCCCAAGCAGCAGGTGTTCAGTGCCAATGAACTGGTGGCCCAGCAAACGCGCTTCTTCAATGGCGAATTCAAGCGCCTGTTGTGCGCCTACGGATAGTTCGAGCGCAGGGGATTCCTGCAGCCCGATCGGGGCGAGGCGTTCGACCATCTCCTGCACCCGCGCCGTTTCGATCCCCAGGTCGCGCAGCGCGTGCCCGGCAATGCCGCCTTCCTCCTCGATTAAACCCAATAATATGTGTTCTGTGCTTATCGCAGCGTGACGCATGCGCTCTGCCTCCTGGTGAGCCAGGGAGAGCACGCGCCGTGCGCGTTGTGTAAAACGTTCCATACCTGCCAAAAACTAATCCTCCTGAAAAATGCTGTTACCGGTAATTGCCCGACACGGGCAGACACAGCCTTTGACCCGATTGTACCCCAAAAGAAAACGGTTACTTGCCGGGCAAAATAATTGTAGCGCCAGATTATAAGTATTGGATAAGAATTGTCGAACCAACCGACAAAGCACGAAGTTCGTTTGGGAGCTCATAGGGTGGGTTGAAAACCCACCAGGCATCATCCCAACAGGTACGCCAGGATCCAGTTGGTGGTGGCGGTGAGCGCCTCTGTGTGAGTACGTTCATAATTGTGCGAAGCGTCTACCCCCGGCCCGATGAGGGCGACGACCGCCTCTCCGCCGGCATGCCAGAACGCACTGCCGTCTGAACCATAATACGGGTAAATATCCACTTTATAAGGGATGTTATTCTCATCAGCCAATTTGCGCAGGTGGTTGCTCAAGCCGTGGTGATAGGGACCGCTCGAATCCTTCACACACAGGGTTGCGTGAAACTCGTCCGAGTTCTGCCCTTCCCCGATGGCCGCCATATCCACTACCACCAGTTCGACCACCTCATCGGGAATCCCTACAGAGGCGCCGTGACCGACCTCTTCATAATTGCTGATGAAAAAATGCGTGGTTTGTGCGGGTCTCAATCCTGCTGAGCACAGCGCTCTGGCGGCTTCCACCAGGCAGGACACACCAGCCTTGTCATCCAGGTGGCGCGAACGCACAAAACCGTTGTTCAGCTCCACGCGCGGATCAAAAGCAATGAAATCTCCCACATCGAGCCCAAGCGCTTTAACCTCCTCCATGGAAGAGACCTTTTCATCCAGGCGAACCTCCATGTTCTCGTCTTCGCGCCTGAGATCTCCCGTTTTCGCTCCATACACATGGCTGGAGGCCGCGGTGACCAGCACCGAGCCGCGTACGCGCCTGCCGGTGCGCGTGAAGACGGTGCAGCTTTCGCCTTCAATGGTATTCCAGGCATAACCACCGATCTTACTGAGAGAAAGCCTGCCGCTGGTCTTGATGGTTTTAACCATTGCGCCCAGTGTATCCACGTGAGCCGCCAGCGCGCGCGGCGCGTTCTGCAGCAAACCTTCGAGCGTCACCAATAATCCGCCTTTACGCGTGCGGCGGGTCTTCACGCCCGTAATGGAATTGAACGATCGTTCAGCGAGTGAGATGGCCGCTTCGGAATAACCGGTGGGGCTGGGGGTGTTCAACAGGTCGACCAGGAACTCGAGCAGTGCTGATTCGTCAATGGCGGGTAATGTCATGTCCTGTTCCTCTTAGAGTTCCCTGCCCTCGCGTTCTGAGAACCTGCGCCGCAGCTCGTCAGAAACCAGCACGGATTTTTTGGTGTGATAATCGTAGGCAACCATAATGGACTCGGCGGTCGCGTACAGCGGGGTTCCACCCTCGCCGGTAACCTCGTATTCAAAGGTCACGGTCTTTCCACTGATGCGGGTGACGCCGATGGAAACGATCACTTTGTCGCCGAGTTCTATGGGGTTGCGGTAGCGGATGTGAATATCACCGACAATGAGCGGCAGGTTCCACAGCGACTTACTATCAACGAGCCCCATTTCCTGTACATAACGGCTGCGCGCATGCTCAATGTAAACCAAAAAACGCGCGTTGTTGACATGCCAGTAGGCGTCCAGGTCGCCAAACCTGACTTCGATCGGGTAATGGTATTTGAAATTGTTCATGCAAAAATTATACCCTTAAGTGCCAACCGGGCAGCAAACGCCTGAAAGGTCACATGTTTTGAATTATTATTGTCACTTTTTATTCAGCAATTTGCGTAGTACAATAAAGAAAGAGGACTATTTTGACCCTAATTAATTTAAGAGGTGTATTTTTATGCAAATAACCCGACAGGCTGATTACGCGCTCAGGGCAATGGTGTTCCTGGCGAGGATGGAACCCAATCAAAGAGCCGCGACCAAGAAGATCGCAGAGCAGCAGAACATTCCGCCCTCTTTCCTGGCAAAGATCATTTCGCAGTTGTCCATCGCTGGGTTGATCCACACCTCTCGCGGTGCGCACGGCGGGGTGGTTCTTTCCCGCCCGGCAGCTGAGATCTCGCTGCTCGAAGTCATCGAGGCCATCGACGGACCGATCGCGCTCAATGAATGCACAGTGTCACCGGGCAACTGTGATCAGGCGGACAATTGCCCGCTGCACGACATCTGGCAGGAGACCCAGGACGACCTTGTGGCAAAATTGCGCAACACAAAATTTGATCGTTACAGTAAAAAATAAACAATCTACAGAACGAAGGCGAATCCGCGAAAGGAAGGGGTAAAATGGCGGGTGGCACACCAATTAACCGACAGATGGTAATTGTGCTCAAGAATGGTACGATCGCCATAGACTGGGGCGACGGGAATTACCAGGACATTCGCTCGGGGGATTTCATCACCATGCGCGAAGCAGAGTACAGCCATCACATCCTTAACGAAGAATTGGATTGGCTTATCAAGATCGGCAGGGTTGCCTCTTACGACAAGGACATAGTACAATGTCACAGCCTGCCGGAAAGACCCCAACGTACTATAGAATAAATATTGCGCAATGCGCACTTTCCCTCCCGGCAAAAACGGGAGGGATTATTGTTTTTAATGGATAATTAGAAAATGTTTCCCAAAAAAACGCTCCTGCAACGTATTGCATTTTTCACCAGTTTGCGCCTGACGCTTAATACCTCCATCCGCATGGTTTACCCGTTCCTGGCGGTTTTCGCTGCATCACTCAACAAGGATATCGGTGCAATTTCGCTGGCACTGGCGGCTTCCATGTTCACCAGTGCTGTGGGGCCGTTCGTGGCACCCATCGCAGACCGCCACGGGCGCAAAGTCGGCATGCTCATCGGCATGGGGATCTTCCTGGTCGGAACCATTTCTGCCAGCCTATTTCCCTCCTATTTCACCTTCTTTCTGGCCATCATGATGGGCAACCTGGGCAACAATATCTTCCTGCCGGCAATGCAGGCGTACCTTGGTGATATTGTTCCTTACAACAAACGCGGCCTCTACCTGGCCATCACGGAACTATCATGGGCGCTGGCATTCATCCTGATGGTGCCTCTGGCCGGGTTGATCATTGCAAAAACCTACTGGTATGGTCCTTTCATCGCGCTCAGTGTGCTCGGGCTGTTGATGATCTTCCTGCTGTGGAAGCTCATCCCCACCGACCGGCCGACCGATCCTGAACCAGTGGCGGTTTTCAGGGACATAAAAAAAGTGCTCGCTTACCCGCCGGCGCTTTTCAGCATCCTGATGGGCACGTTATTCTTTACCGGCAACGAACTGGTGAACGTGGTCTTCGGGGTATGGATCCAGGATTCTTTTGGTCTGCAGGTCACTGCGCTGGGCGCGGCTTCGATCGTCATTGGCTTCTCTGAACTGGGTGGAGAAGGTCTATCCGCCCTGCTGGCCGACCGGCTGGGGAAAGAACGCACTGTGGCGCTCAGCCTGTTACTGAACTCGCTGTGGGTCATCTCGCTGCCCTGGTTGGGAAAGACCGCCGTTGGGGCAATGATCTTCCTGTTCTTCTTTTACCTGACCTTCGAAATCGCCATCGTGAGCACCATTCCATTATTGACGGAAGTGACTCCCGCTACCCGCGCCACACTGCTCTCTCTCTTCCTGGCAGCGCTCTCGTTGGGCCGGGCGCTGGGCGACCTTGCCGCACCGCTGCTTTTCCGCGGTGGGTTTATAATCAACGTTCTGGTGTGCGTGGCGCTGAACCTGCTCTCTTTGCTGGCGCTCTCGCGCATCAAACTACCCGGAAAAACTGCATGACGAACGACCAAACCCTTCAACCCGCCGTCCACCAGGCAAAAAGACCCTTCCCCATGCGCGGGCAGGTTTTTCTTTTTGCTGTGGTACGCATGATCATCAACGTCAACACGCGCATGGTCTACCCCTTCCTCAATTCCTTTGCCAGTGGGTTGGGGGTGGACCTGGTAACGATCTCGCTGGCGATGACCATACGCTCGATCAGCGGAGCGTTGAGTCTGTTCATCACCCCGCTGGCTGACCGGCGCGGACGCAAGGCTGGCATGCTGCTGGGAATTGCCATTTTCATCGTCGGCGCAGCGCTGGTGATCGTGTGGCCAAGCTTCCTCGTTTTCACCATTTCCATCAGTCTAACCTTCCTGGGCATGTTCGTTTATCTCTCGTCAACGCAGGCTTACATAGGCGACCATGTGCGGGCGGGACGGCGCGGCACTGCGCTGGGGTTGATCGAGACCGGCTGGGGGGTGAGCTTCATCCTTGGCATGCCCGTTCTGGGCTGGATCATCGACCGGTACGGTTGGAAGGCCCCCTTCCCCTTTACCGCGGCGCTGGGCGTGATCGCCTTTCTGCTGGTGTTGCTGCTGGTACCCAACCATAAGCCGGCACAGGTGCAGTCCAGGAACGTGTTGAAGAGCATCCTGGATGTGCTCAAGATCCCGGCGGCGCGTTACGGGTTGCTGATGAGCCTGATGCTCATCTCCTCCAACGAAGTCATCAACCTGGTCTTCGGCGTGTGGCTGGAGGTCTCGTTCGGGTTGAAACTGGCAGCGTTGGGTGCGGCTTCGGCTGTCATTGGCATCTCCGAGATCAGCGGTGAATCGATCGGCGGTATTTTCTCCGACAAGCTCGGTCGTGAGCGCAGCATCATACTGGGCATGGGGTTGATGCTGGTGGTATCAGCCGCGCTGCCCTTTGTGGGCGGCAGCCAGGCCGGTGCGCTGATCGGCTTGTTCTTCTTCTACCTCTCTTATGAGTTCACCTTTGTTTCCACCCTGCCGTTCATGACCGAATTGGTGCCGCAAGCCCGCGGTACCCTGCTGGGAGCCAATGTGGCCTGCCTTTCACTGGGGCGCATGATCGGCAACCTGGTGGCGCCTTTTGTTTTCACCATCGGTTTCTGGGCCAACGCCCTCTCAGCGGTCGTCTTCATCCTGGTTGCGTTCTACGCGTTGATGCGCGCCAAAAAACTAAAACCGGCTGAGTAAAGCCTGTTTTGCCTTTCTTAAAAAGGTATACTAAAAGCCGGGAGAGGTTCCATGCTTATTCATTCCGCTTCACAGGTACTCACGCTGGCCGGCGGTCCGCGCCGCGGACCCTCGCCGGTGGACCCGGGACTTATCAGTGACGGCGCCGTGCTCATCCGTGACAGCCTTATTGCCGCTGTGGGCACCTCGCAGGAGCTGCTGGCGCGCTACCCCAACGAGGAAAGGCTGGACGCTGGTGGTAAAGCGCTGCTGCCGGGATTCATTGATCCGCACACCCACCTGGTGTGGGCTGGGGACCGCGCAGCCGAATTCGAGATGCGCCTGCAGGGCAAGACCTACATGGAGATCATGACCGCCGGCGGCGGCATCAACGCCACCGTGCGCGCCACCCGATTTGCATCACCGCAGGAGCTGTACACCCAGACACGCGCCCGCACGCTTGATATGTTTCGTTACGGCACAACCACGGCTGAAGCCAAGACCGGTTACGGTTTGGAACTGAACGCCGAGCTGGCGCAGCTGGAAGCGCTGCTCCGGCTTGACGAGGAAGGTCCACTCGAGATCGCTCCCACCTTCATGCCGGCGCACGCGATTCCGCCCGAATTCAAAGGGCGTGAAGAGGAGTACACCCGCCAGTTATGCGAAAGCCTGCTGCCGCAAGCCGCTGATTGGTGGCGCCAACGCTGCCCGGCCAAGCCGCTGCCGTTCGTGGACGTGTTCTGCGAGGCGGGTGTCTTTGACCTGGCGCAAACACGCCGCATCCTCACCCGCGCAAGAGAACTGGGTTACCCATTGAAAGCCCACGTGGATGAATTTGAGAACCTCGGCGGCGCAGCGCTGGCTGTTGAACTTGGCGCCGTTTCTATAGAACACGCGGTGAAGACCTCACCCGCCGAGATACTGGCTCTGGGCCTGTCAGATACGGTGGTCGTCTCGCTGCCGTGCACGCCCTTCGGGCTGGCCGAACCGCACTACACCCCGGCGCGCCAGATGCTCGCGGGCGGCGCCATATTGGCGCTCGCATCGGACCTCAACCCGGGTACCGCCTGGTGCGAGAACATGCAGTTCGTCATCGCCCTGTCCTGCCGCTACCTCAAGCTCACCCCGGCTGAAGCTCTGGCTGCCGCCACCATCAACGCCGCGCGCGCCATCTGCAGGGAGGAGCGCATAGGTTCTATTGAGGTGGGTAAACAGGCCGATCTGCTCATCCTTTCTGTGCCCGATTACCGCCACCTGGCCTACCGCTTTGGCGGCAGCCTGGTACGCAGCGTGATCAAAAAAGGCCAAGTAACACAAGTTGCCTAATTTATTCAAGAAATAATTATGCGGATGCCCATGTTAACCCTTGAAAAAGCCAGAGAATGGTACAAGAACACCGACGCCGTTCACGATTTCTCTCACATCGAACGCGTATTCCGTATGGCGCAGCGCCTGGGGCAGGCTGAAGATGCCGATCTTGAGATCGTCAACGCCGCCGCCCTGCTGCACGACGCTGATGGCACAACCCCCGGCAGCGACGTGCGCCGCGAGCACCACCTGCGCTCAGCCGATTTCGCCGCGCTGATCCTTAAACAGGAGGGCTGGCCGGAGGGTAAGATACAGGCGGTGCAGCACTGCATCCGCGCCCACCGCTACCGCGATGACCGCGAGCCGCCGGAGACGATAGAAGCCAAAGTGCTCTTTGACGCCGATAAACTGGACGTGCTAGGCGCTATCGGCGCGGTGCGCACGGTGGTTTACGCCGCGCTCGCCGGCACGCCTTTTTACACCGAGCCGTCAGCCCGGTTCCTTGAAAGCGGCGTCGAAGTCCCCGGCGAACTGCACAGCGCCTACCACGAGTACCTGTTTAAACTGCGCAACGTTGAAAAGCGCCTGTTCACCCAAACCGCCCGCCAGATCGCCCGCCAGCGCGGGCAGTACCTGGAGGAGTTCTTTAACCAACTCATCGCTGAATACAAGGGAGAAAGATAGTGACTGCATCCGATCAACCCCAACTTGAACAGGTAATGCAATGGGCCAAAGAAGCCGGCGCCATCGCGCGCGCGGCATTCTCAGATGTGCACGACGTGGCGTTCAAAGGACGTAGCGACCTGGTCACCGAAATCGATTACCGCTGCGAGCAGCATCTCATCAACGCCATCCAGAACGCTTACCCGGCCCACTCCATACTCTCAGAGGAAGCCGGCGCGGTAAACGGAAAAGATAGTGACCGCTGGTACATTGACCCGCTCGACGGCACGGTCAACTACGCCCATCGCATCCCTTTCTACGCCGTGTCCGTCGCCTGGCAGAGCGGCGCTGATCTGCGCCTGGGCGTGGTATATGACCCCACGCACGATGAGTGCTTCAGCGCCGAGCGCGGCCGCGGCTCCTGGCTCAACGGGAAAAAACTGCGCGTCAACACCACCAGCGACCTGGAAAAAAGCCTGCACACCTCAACTTTCGCCCGCCAGGATGAGGAACTTTTCGCGCGCAACCTGCGTAATTTTGCGCATCTTTCGCGCCACTCTTTCGGTGTCAGGCGCATGGGCTGCGCCGCCCTGGAGTTGTGCTACGTGGCCTGCGGCCGCGTGGATGCCTACTGGGAGCAGGGAATCAACGCCTGGGATATCGCAGCTGCCGCGCTCATTGTTGAGGAAGCCGGAGGGAAGGTAACAAACCTGGATGACGACCCGGAATACTTCAAACCGCCGTACGCGCTGCTGGCAGCGGCACCCGCGCTCCATCCGCAACTGCTAAAGCTCTTTGACCAGTTGAAATAACCCTGCCCCCGGGTACATGTATAATTACCCTCTGTGTGACCTTTTATAACAAATCCATCCCTTAGATAAGAAGGAGAGAAATGACAAGCACATACACACAAAAAGGTTGGAGCCTGGATTCGCTTTACCCTTCACCTGACGGGCCAGAGATCAAAGCCGCCTACACAGACCTTGAAACCCGTACAACCGAATTCGAAAAAAAACGCCCTTTGCTGACCGAAAAGATCAGCCAGGAAGAACTGATTTCCGCCATCAAAGCGCTGGAAACCATCTACCGCATCGGTAACCGCCTGAGTGGTTACGCAGAACTGTGGTTTTCAGCTGATACCCAGAACCAGGACGCGCTGGGCATGGTGATGCGCACCGAGCAGCTGCTCTCCGAGATCAGCAACCGCACGCTGTTCTTCAGCCTATGGTGGAAAGACCTGCCTGACGAAGTTGCCAAACCATTGATCGAAGGCAGCGGCGATTTCCACTATTGGCTCGAAGAGATGCGCCACTTCAAACCGCATACACTGAGCGAGCCAGAAGAGAAGATCATCAATACCAAGAACGTCACCGGCGTGAACGCGCTCAGCACCCTTTATGACTCCTTTACCAATCGTTATGTCTTCAAGGTTGAGGTGGATGGGGAGGTAAAAGAACTCACCCGCGGTGAATTAATGAGCCTGGTGCGCACCCCTGACCCTGCCCTGCGCGCCCGCGCCTACCAGGAACTCTATCGCGTGTACGGAGATGACGCGCCCATCCTCGGGCAGATGTACCAGACCATTGTGCGTGACTGGCGCAACGAAGAAGTAACCCTGCGCAAGCACAAGAGCCCTATTTCGGCTCGCAACCTGGTCAACGACCTGCCGGACGATGTTATCGAAACCCTGCTCGAAACCTGCCGCAAGAACACCAGCGTGTTTGAACGTTTCTTTAAGCTCAAAGCAAAACTCATCGGCATGGAAAAACTGCGCCGTTATGACATTTACGCGCCGGTGGCTAAGGCCGAAAAGCCTTACGAGTACACCAAAGCCGCCGCCAAGGTACTGGAGTCCTTCGCTAAGTTTGACCAACGCTTTGCCAAGCTGGCTGAACGCGTGTTCGCCGACGACCACCTCGACAGCGAGGTGCGCAAAGGCAAGCGCGGCGGGGCTTTCTGCTCCACCATCAACCCTGATATCACCCCCTGGGTGCTGCTCAACTACCAGGGCAAAGCCGATGATGTGGCGACCATGGCGCATGAACTTGGGCACGCCATCCATTCCATGCTGGCGGAGCATCATTCGCTCTTCACGCAGCACGCCAACCTGCCGCTGGCGGAGACCGCTTCCACTTTCGGCGAGATGATGCTGGTTGATCAACTGCTGGCCGAAGAAAGTGATGAAGCAGTGCGCCGTGACCTGCTTTTCAGGCAGGTGGATGATGCCTACGCCACCATCCAACGCCAGGCCTTCTTCGCCCTGTTCGAAAAACAGGCGCACCAGATGGTCATTGACGGAGCTTCGGTGGACGAGATCTCTGCGGCTTACATGGAAAACCTCAGGACCCAGTTTGGTGATGCGGTCGATGTGGCCGAGGAATTCAAATACGAGTGGGTCTCCATCCCGCACATCTACCAGGTGCCCTTCTACGTGTACGCTTACGCTTTCGGGCAGCTGCTGGTGCTGTCACTGTACAAACGCTTCAAGGCTGAAGGCGAGTCCTTCAAGCCGAAGTACATCCGCCTGCTTTCAGCCGGTGGATCAGAAGCGCCAATGAAGCTGCTGGATGAGGCAGGCGTGGACGTGCGCCAGGCCGCGTTCTGGCAGGGCGGCTTCGATGTGCTGAACGAGATGGTGGATAAGCTGGAAAAACTTGCTTAAGTCAAAATATGGCAGAACAGGCGGAGAATCGCTCTCCGCCTGTTTTTTATACTTGCAGAATTACCACAACCTTGGGATCAGGACGGGGGTCTTCTTCTTATACGCCTCGTAATCCTCCTGCCCGCCCCACTTTTTATCCGCTTTCTTCTCCAGCAAGGGAATGCCGCTGACCTTCGTTAGCAGCAGTGTCACGAACAACGGCGAGATCAGGGCAACCCACTGCCAGCCGCGCAGCACGGGCAGCGCGATGACCGCGATACCGATCCAGAGCACAATTTCACCAAAATAGTTCGGGTGGCGCGACCGCGACCAGAGCCCGGTATTGATGAACCTGCCCTTATTGGCGGGGTCCGCGTTGAAACGACTTTTTTGCAGGTCCGCGACAACCTCAACGGCAAATCCAACGATCCAAATCAACAAACCAAGGATCGCGAAAACATCGATCCCTTTGCGGTAGGAGGAGGTGATGGCGATCAGCGCGGCTGCCAACGTCAGGGTGATCCACAATCCCTGGATGGTCCAGACGTTGAGAAAACGCAGGAAAGAGGGCTTGATCTCGTCGAAACGGTCGTCCTTCCCGGCTTTTTTTACCCGGCGGAAAAGAAAAGTACCCAGTCGGGCTGCCCATACCAGTACCAGCACAAAAACCAGGACGGATCGGGCGTCAAATGCGCCGCTCAATATCAACGTCATGGTGATAACGGTGATGTATGAGAGGCTGCCAGTCAGATCAAAAAATTTTTCGCTCTGCAATTTGTAAGCAGGGATGAACACCACCCATTGTATAAGGAATGCCAGCGACACCGCCAGGGCAAATACCGGAATGCTGCCCACACGAACTCCTCCCTGGCTTCCTGCCAATGCGACGAGCACACCCACGAGAACGATGATGGGTAATGCCAGTAAAGCGTTGCGGTCTGATTTCTTCATGTGAAAGTCCTTTGCTATGAGGTCTGGTTCTTGCTTGTATTATTTTGTGTCTTTGATCTTGACCATAACTTCGTTACGTGCCAGAAAACCGGGCACCCACGGAGGGTTATACCCGGCCAGGGTGAAATCTCCGTCCGCTTCCAGTCGCTGCTCAACCAGCCAGCTGGCAAGGCGTTCCTTGTTCCTGTCAATTTTTACCTGGTTGAAATATCCATTGAACCGTATGACGGCTACGGTATGTTCCGGAATCATCGAAAAGCGGATGCGCGGGTCGTTTGGCACCGGCAATGTGTCCATTGAGTACGCGGCAGGCATGATGAACGCCACAACATACTGCCCGGACATGGTGACGGTTACCGGTGTTGTCATGGCAATTTTTTCAGCCGGCCTGGCTTGCACCGGCGTTGTCATTTCAATTTTCTGCCGTGAAACATTGTTGCCAAATATGAAATCCGCCAGCACTCTGAAACCCCTTTCAACGGCGTTTTTGTAGTTCTCACCATCCACCGTCACTTCTGCTTTGATGTAACCCGCGTATCTGCGGATTTCAACGTCCTTGTGCTGATCGATCAGATCGAATTTGGGGGTTTCTGTCATACTACACTCCGCTATGGGTCAACGATACATCATTGCCTGTCTGTTGGCAAGTTAAAGGTTATACAAGTAAATTGAAGCCGGCCGCAGACGGTAACATTCCCGGCGCAGGCAATTGTTATGACAAATGAAGTCCCTTGACAAACATAATCAATATGATAAAATCGTTTCGATATACATCGAATAATAAGGAGTGAACTATGACGGATCAGGAACAGGTGGCGGCGCTGCTCGAATTTTTCAAGACCCTGGCGGACGCCAACCGCCTCAAGATTATCGGGCTGTTAGCCCAAAAACCCTCATCAGTGGAGGCGCTGGCTGCGGTACTGGGTTTAAGCGAATCTACCACCTCACACCACCTCTCCCGCCTGGCCAAGAACGGTCTGGTTTCAGCGCGGGCAGACGGGCATTACTACATTTACTCGCTGGACACGGATAGGCTGAAGGAAATGTCGCAGCATTTATTGAGCGATGAAAACCTGGCCGGGCTCTCGCAGGACGTAGAGGGGGACGCCTACGAGCGCAAAGTGATGAAGGCTTTTATCGATAGCGAAGGGCGCATCACTGCCTTCCCGGCACAGGAGAAGAAACTGCTGGTGCTGCTCCGTTACGTGCTCAACGCCTTCGAGCCCGGAATCCGCTACACAGAAAAAGAAGTGAATGAGATCCTTTTACGTTACAACGAAGACACGGCTTCGCTGCGGCGCGCGCTGGTGGAGTACAAGATCATGGCGCGCGAGGGTGGTGGCGGGCAATACTGGCGCCTCTGATGCCGGTAAATTTTTTGAAATAGGTGTTTCAATGGAAACAATGAACCGGTCTTCCCTGTACCTTCTTCACGAGTATAACGTTTATGCAAACAACCTGGTGCTGGAAATCGCCGCGAAAATGACCGGCGAGGAGTTAACCCGGTCTTCCAGCCCCAGTCACGGCTCGGTGATGAACCTGCTGCAGCACATGTTCGGTTGTGAGTATTTTTTCGCCATGGAATGTATGAATTGCGCCGCTGAACCATCCGAAGAACGGCTGTGCAGCAAGTCGATCATTGAGCTAAAAGAGTGTTTTTCAGTGTTAAACGCCACGCGCGGGCAATACCTTGAGGTGGTGAATCAATATGAGCTCGAAGAAGCCATATCCGTCAACCTTGGTCGTAATGTGGTCGCTTTACCACGCTGGCAGTTCATGGCCCAGTCACTGATCCACTCCATGCATCACCGCGGTGAACTTTCCATTGTGATGACCGGATTGGGCTACCCGCTGCCAACCCTCGACCCGATTCTGAAATACATCCACGACAGCGGGCAGGCCTGGGAGTAAACATCTCCAGTGCTCTCATGAAGCCTCTCTCCCGGCTCCCCTCACCGGTAATGTATGGTATATTTTAAATTCAATAACATCACATCCCGTCGCAAAGCGGGGCCCGCTTACGGAGCCGGTTTATGTATTTTGCCATCGAAGGTGTCATTGGGGTTGGCAAGACCACCCTCGCCAGGCTATTGCAGCCGCAGTTCGAGGCCGAATTGGTGCTCGAGGTCTTCGAAGAAAACCCTTTTCTGAGCAATTTTTACGCTGACCGCGCGCGCTACGCCTTCCAGACGCAAATCTTCTTCCTGTTGAGCCGCTATCACCAGCAGCGCCGCAACATCGGCGACCGCCTGGGGCAGGTAAAGAACCTCATCAGCGATTACACCTTCGAGAAGGATTCCCTCTTCGCGCGCATCAACCTGGTCGGCGATGAGCTCGATATGTACTACAAGGTGCAGGAGGCGTTGGCTGAGAAGATCATTCCGCCTGACCTGGTGGTGTACCTGCGCGCCAGCACCGACACCCTGATGAAACGCATCGCCCAGCGCGACCGCCCTTACGAAAGACAGATGGAACGCGATTACATCGACCTGGTGAACCGCACTTATGATGATTTTTACATCTCCTCTCCCCAGGTTTCTCACATTCTCACCATCGAGACCGACGATCTCAATATCATCGAAAGACCTGAAGACCTGGTCTTTATCCGCAACCGTATCCGCGAAGAGCTGCGGCTGGCACCTTACCAGCCCGTATTGCCCATCCAGTAAAAGAGGGATCCATGCGCATCACCCGAGAACTCATGCTCAAACACGCTCGCGAGAACACCGCCGCATTGACGGCGAAAGACCGCGGCATCATCTGTGTTTACGTCAGTGGGTCCCTGCTGCAGGAGGACCCGTTCCTCGGCGGGATCACGGATATTGACCTGATCTGCGTGCACAACCAACCGGTCCCCAGGCGGCGCGAGATCATTCGCCTGACCCACGAGATCAACCTGGACCTGGCGCACTACGAGCAGGAGGAGTTCGAACCACCGCGTAAACTGCGCAACAACGCCTGGATCGGCGGCTGGTTCGAGAATGTGCCCATTGTGCTCTATGATTCGCTGCGCTGGTACGACTTCACCCGCGCCTCCGCCACTGCCCAGTTCTGGCGCCCGGAGAACATTGCCTCGCGCGTGCGCAGCTTCCTGGTTCCCGCCAGAAAGACCTGGAACGACCTTGAGGATGAAAACATCCCGCAGGGGATCAAGCGGGTGAAGGCTTACCTGGGCGCGCTGCGCGACCTGGCCAACGCGGTGGCGGTCATCACCGGCGCGCCTATTGCCGAACGGCGCCTGCTGACTGATCTGCCCGCCAGGACCAACGCTGCCGGATTGACCGGGCTGTTCCCGGATTTTGTGAACCTGTTCACCAGCAGCGAGGTGACCGACGAAAACTTCGCCGCCTGGATGGAATCCTATGGTCAGATCTTCGACACCCTCAAAGAGGCGAAAACCGCCCCGGTGAGCCTGGCGCCCTGCCGACGTGCGTATTATGAAAAAGCTCTCAACGACCTTTACCCGCACAGCCCCGCTGCCGCGGTGTGGTTGCTGGTTTACACCTGGACGCAAGCCGCCGCCGCGCTACAGCGCACCGATCAGGCTTATAAAGACTGGCAGACGCTTTGCCGCCAGCTGGACCTGGAGAGCCGCGACCTGCCGGCGAGGCTTGAATCTTTTGACCAGGTGCTCGACGCGGTCGAAGAGGCCGTGGACCGCATCTCCTCGTAGCCCCTCTCGCACCCCCATTTGTGCACAACACCGCCAAAACCTGTGGATAACTTTGCCAAACCTGTGGATAAAATCCCCGTTTTTCCACTGTTTCAATATCAAATCAACAAATAACCCTGTGGATAAATCAGTCTTTTTATACCGCCTTTCCACAGGTTTAGAATAATCTTTTCCTCCCGCGAAAAAACCGCTTTTATCCACAAAGAATTCACCTCCCCAAGGGGAGAACCACGGGATGGCACAACCCCAGATACAGGGGGTATATTGAATGATCATCGGAGAATTATGGAGCGCGGCCTGTTTTTCCTCTTTTCTCCACAATTCCACATCCCCTACGACTACTACTATTAATTAATCCATTAAGAGAGTTAAGTTAATGTGCTTGTTTACACTGGTGATTGTATTTGAATGTTGAATTGTGTACAATAAAATTGCCATAAAAGCACTACCGCTTTGGCTCGTTGTTTCCCGGAAGCAACCGGGAGGGAGATCAAATGGTGGATATCATCAAGGTCAAAGCCAATTCTCGCACCGCAGCAGTAGCAGGGGCCATTGCGGGGGTAATGCGGGAGCATAAGCACGTGGATGTTCAGGCGATAGGTGCGGGTGCGGTGAATCAGGCGGTAAAAGCCCTGGTTCTTGCCAAGGGGTATCTCGCAGAGGATGGAATTGAGATTATGTGCGCGCCGGAATTTGTGGATGTAGACATTGAAGGCAAGGTGCGCACAGCGATCAAATTTGTGGTCGATCCAAAAAGCTGACCCAGCCTGGCTGGTGTTGAGGGGTACTTTATACCCCGTTAATCCGGAGTGTCGGCTTCTTCACGGGTAAAGATGACTTCATCTTTACCCATTAATTTTTCTTTCACTTTACCAATGATCAATTCAAGGTGCTGGTTGTGCGCCACGTAATCCAGGTCATCCGCTGGTACGGTGAGCACCGGGCACAGTGTGAAGTGCGTGATCCAATTCTCATACAGGGTGTTCAGGCGGTCGAGGTAATCCGGCTCTATGCTGCGTTCGTAATCGCGGTTGCGCAGTGCGATGCGCTTGAGCAGTGTGGGCACTGACGCGCGCAGGTAGATCACCAGGTCGGGTGGGGGCAGATATTCAGCCAGTGTGCGGTACAAGGAGCGATAGGTGGCGTAATCACGCTCGCTCATGTGACCCTGCAAGAAGAGGTTCTGTGCGAAGACTTCGGCATCCTCGTATATGGAGCGGTCCTGCATCACGGATCCCTGCGTGCGCACCAGGTCCTGGTGGATGCGCAGGCGGTGGGTGAGGAAAAATACCTGTGAGTGGAAGCTCCAGGTGGGCATGTCTTTGTAGAAATCGGAAAGGTAAGGATTCTCGGCCACCGGTTCGTAGAACGGCATGCATTCCAGACGCTCGCAGATCATTTCCACCAGGGTGGATTTTCCAACGCCGATGTTGCCCGCGACCGCTATGAACTTTTTCATGGCATCCTCGAGGAGATGATGTGGGTGTTGCGAAGATTATACCATCGCGGTCAAATTGAACAAAAAAGCCCCTCCAAACGTGGAGAGGCTTTTCGTTTTTGTGACCGACAGGTGTTACGCGGGGACGCAGGCGCCAGTGGGGCATACGTCGGCGCAGGAACCGCAGTCCTGGCACTTGGAGGGGTCGATGACGTAGAGACCATCTCCTTCAGAGATGGCGTTCTCGGGACATTCGGCTTCGCAGGCGCCGCAACTGATGCAGTCAGTAGTGATTTTGTAAGTCATGTTTTTTCCTTTCAATGGTTGTTTGGAACCTACAAGGGCATAGGATAGCACCACTATGCGAGGGTGTCAATCAAATCATCTGAGGAAATGTCACCAGTAGCGCTTCAGAATGTCATTTTCTACTCGTTTTTCAGAAATTCACAACATCCTCACAGGAAATTCACAGGTTCTTCATAACTGGCGGCTATTATGAGAACAATCAAGCAGAGAAAGTCTCTGCAAAACAAGGAGAATAAAATGAAAAAATTAATGGTAAGTATTTTACTGGCTGGTGTAATGGTGGCCGTGATCGGAGCGGTTTCAGTGGTGAACGCGCAAGGACCTGATAACGCGCCTTTGTATCAGCAGGGCGGCGGACGTGGTGGCTTTGGCGCGAATCGTGCAGATCGCGTTGAAAACGAAGATGTGCACAACCTGATGATGGAAGCCTACTCTGCTGAGCTCGGCATCAGCACGGCGGAATTGAACGCCCGTGAAGAAGCCGGCGAGACCATGTCGCAAATCGTCCTTTCCACCGGGCGCAGCTTCGAGGAATTCCGCGCTCTCAAGACCGCGGTCAATACCTCGGTGGCTGAGCAGGCGCTGAAAGCCGGTTACATTGACCAGGCGCAGTACGAGTGGCTGCTCCAGGCGGCCGAACGCCAGATGAACGGACAGGGTAACGGCGGCCAGATGAGTGCTGGTAACGGCACCCGCCCCGCTGATGGCACTGGCTTTGGAACCCGCGGCGGCGGGATGCGCGGCGCAGGTTTCAACAGCGCAAACTGCACCGTCAATCCCTAGTAAATAGTTCACAAAACCGATAGGTACACAGGGCTGCCATTACGGCAGCCCTGTGGCTTTTTGATAACAGGTATAATCCTGCGTAATTAACCTTGCCCAACCATGAAACAAACGAAGAGTCCTCTCACCAGCTTTACAGAAGCGCTCTCCGGGCTCG
>CAYMGO010000027.1:0-2625 GCA_964390015.1 uncultured Anaerolinea sp.
TGCTTAAGCGCAAATCCGTGCTGCTGGTGTTCAATATTGGTTTTGCCTGACCGCACTGCACCAATCATATGGCGCAGTTGCGCCATGACTACAATAAATTCATGGAACTTGACTGTGAAGTGCTGGTCATGGTACCGAACGGTCCGCGAATGATCGCGCGCTATGTGCGCGCCAATCAAACCCCTTACCCGATCCTGACCGACAAAGGCGGGGTGGTGGCGGGGCATTACATGCAGGTGAAGCGTTACTTCAAGATCGGCGCTCCGACCATGATCCTGGTGGACCAGCAGGGGAAGGTGGCTTACACACATTACGGGACTTCACTCATTGAAGAGCCGGATAACCGGGAGCCGCTGGCTGTTCTCGCGAGGATGACATAGACAGCAGGGAGCAGGTAACCTTTCCCTTTTCTTAATTATCAGCACTGACTCTTGACTTTTAGAAGGTAAGTCTGTATGATATTTGCAATTAACAATTGAATAGAGAGAGAAACAGCGGCTGCATCTCAGAATTCCGAGATGACGAGGTGGAGGTTCTCCTTCGCGAGAGGGATGTTAACCCTGGGGGGTTTCACAGGGGAAAATCGAACGATCAGCGGATGCCTCCGAAGCCCTGCCAGGGGCTTCAATCTCCCTTCCCAAGCAAGTCAGTGAACAAAACCGGGTGGTGACACGCGGCACAGATAGCTGACACCGGCCAGGCAGAACGGCCTGCCTGTGGTGTTAAGCGGAAGGGATGCTGGAATTATTTCATTAATTTAAGGCATGCCCAAACGCATGCCTTAATTCTTTAACCAGGAGCATAAAAATGGATAAGAAGGAACTTTTCGAACGGGTGGCAGCTGATGATGTGCGTTTCATCTCATTTCAGTTTTCAGACGTGACCGGGACTGTCAAGAGCGTTGACGCGCCGATCTCACGGCTGGAAGACGCGGTGAACCAGGGAATCTGGTTTGACGGCTCGTCGGTGGAGGGTTTTGCGCGCATCCAGGAGAGCGATATGCGCTTGAAACCGGACATTGACACGTACGCGGTGCTGCCCTGGTCGCCGGTGAACATGCGGCGGGCGCGTCTGTTCTGTGATATTTACAACCCGGATGGCACCCCCTTCGCGGGTGATCCGCGCGGCAACCTGCGCAGACACCTGGCGGAACTGGAAAAGCGGGGGATGAAGTTCATGGTCGGCTCTGAGCCTGAGTTCTTCCTCTTCCGGCGTAACGGCAGCACGGATATCCACCCGGTGCCGCACGATGTAGGTGGCTACTTTGACTTCTCACCCAACGATGAGGCAGTGCGCGTGCGTACGGAGCTGATGCAGGCGCTGGATTCGATGGGGCTGGAGGTGGAAGTGGGGCACCACGAGTGCGCGCTGGGTCAGCACGAGATCGATTTTCACTTCAGCAATGCGCTGCGCTCAGCGGATAATGTGCTGACCTTGAAGTACACGGTGAAAGCCATCGCCGCGCAGAACGGGTTGATCGCCTCATTCATGCCCAAACCAATCCTGGGTATAAACGGGTCGGGGATGCACTGCCATCAGTCACTCTTTGACCTGAAAGGCAACAACCTTTTTTATGATGCTGATGACGAGTTCAACCTATCACCGCTAGCGCACGGTTTTATTGCCGGGCAGCTGGCGCACGCGCGCGCTTTTTCAGCGGTGACAGCGCCAACTGTCAATTCTTACAAGCGTCTGGTGCCGGGGTACGAGGCGCCTGTATACGTGGGTTGGGCGCAGACCAATCGTTCAGCGCTGATCCGAATTCCGCGACCGATGGAGGGGATGACAACGGCGGTGCGTGCTGAACTGCGCTGCCCGGATCCCGCCTGCAACCCTTACCTGGCATACGCGGTCATGCTGGCGTCAGCATTGGATGGGGTTGAACACCAACTCACGCCGCCTGATCCGCTGAACGATGTAAATGTGTACGAGCTGACGCGAGAAGAACGCAGAAGCTTGAATATCGTTGAGCTGCCAGCTTCGCTGCAGGAGGCGTTGATGGAGCTCGAAAATGATGAAGTCGTCAGAGGGGCCCTGGGAAATTCACTCTACGAGGCGTTTATGCGTGCAAAATGGTCAGAGTGGGACAGTTACCGCCTGGATGTGACCGATTGGGAATTGGTACGCTACCTGGAAACGACTTAGACCAATTTATTGGACGAGTTTAAACCCCCGGTATCTCAGCCGGGGGTTTGTTATTAATAAACCGTAATATGGAAATTGTTCTTCAGGGAGCAAGTTCTGCCTGGAGACATGCCAGCCATTCAGCGGTCAATCCACCTGGTTTCTCAGCACTGATCGCCAGGATCGGCCTGGAGGTTATCAGTGGAGCAGTATCCGCTACTATTTCAATGACATTGACAGAAGGGTCAACCACTCCCGCAGGAAGGAAACCGATCCTATTAGAATCCGAGGCAATTTCTTCTTTCATTTCAGCGGGTGAGGGCACGAGGAGAGCGGACGCAGTGGATACGGTTGTTTCACTCAGAATTGCATCTTCGAAAATCAGTTGCGCGTCGTCGCCTTGGGGGTAGAGGAGAAATTCTACAGCCCGGTCAATAAGATCGTCGGAGGGTTGCACCGAAAAGCATTCCGGGCAGGCGAGATACACCTGCCCCCAGGAGC
>CAYMGO010000027.1:2725-22335 GCA_964390015.1 uncultured Anaerolinea sp.
CCAATCAAGCGCGGGGGAGACTTCGACTTGCAGCGTTTCTTCGATAGCAGTCTGTTTAAACAGGGCGTTGGTTGTGCTGACAGAAGCAGGAGCATCAGTGGTAGTAAGAGCAGTCTGCGGATTGGACTGGCGGATGCCCATGATGATAAGCACGGCAGAACCCAGAAGGACGCAGTAAGCAGCAAAGTAGATGAGCGAGCGTTTTGTTAGGAAAGATAACAGCCAGTGAATGGAAAGGTAACCCACTATGCCCGCAGCGATGAAACCAACAATGAGAATTGGCAGGAAGGCACCAAGATTTGGTATATCAAGGAGGTCGGGCAGGCTGAAAATGCCCGCTGCGAGCATGATGGGAATGGACATGAGAAAGGCGAAGCGGGCTGCTGCCGGTCGGTCAAAATTGCGGGTCATGCCGCCGGTGATGGTTGAACCGGAGCGGGAGATGCCCGGAAAAATCGAAAAAGCCTGGAATACTCCAATCCAAAGCGCGTCTTTCCAGTTCATTTTCTCAAGCTGGCGGGAGCGGCGGCCAAAGAATTCAGCTGCAATGAGGAAGATGGCTGTGATGAAAAGGAAAAACGCGGTGATCTTGGGATCATTAAACACCGCTTCCACTTTGTCCTTGAGGAAGACGCCTGCCAAGCCGGCAGGGATAGTGGCGAGCACCAGGTACCAACCCATACGCGCATCCTGCTCAACAAACGGTTTACGCTGGGTGATGCCCATCACAAAGGCTTTAATGATGTGCCACAGGTCCTTCCAAAAGTAAATAATGACCGCGGCCAGGGTTCCGAGCTGCACGAGCACATCAAAGGGGAAGATCTGGTTCTCAGGGATCGACCAATTGAGGATGTAAGGCACCAGCACAAGGTGCGCTGATGAAGAGATCGGCAGGAACTCGGTAAGTCCCTGGATGATGCCCAGGATGAGAGATTGCAGGAAACTCATGATTGCTCCGTTTGATTTTTTGTGTTGTAGGCTTCTAGGAAGGAGAGGGCGAATAGAGGGAAGTTGGAATCAAGAACTGCCTGCCGCGACCGCTTCACAAGGTCGACCAGGAACTGGATATTGTGGATCGAGATGAGGGTGGCGGAGAGCATTTCTTTGGCGAGGATTAGATGGCGCAGGTAGGCACGCGAGAAGTGGCGACAGGTGTAGCAATTGCAGGTTGTTTCGATCGGGTCGAAGTCCCTTGTGAAAGCGCTGTTCATCAGGTTGACACGGCCGTTCAGCGTGAAAGCAGCCTGATGACGCGCCAGGCGGGTGGGCAGGACGCAGTCGAATATATCCACACCGCGCATGATGCCGTTGATCAGGTCTTCAGGTGAACCGACACCCATGAGGTAGCGGGGTTTATCGCGCGGTAAAAGCGGGTCGACTTCCTCAAGCGCGAGGTGCATCTGCTCCTTGGTCTCACCAACGGAAAGCCCACCGATGGCGACGCCGGGCAGGTCAAAGGACGCGACAAAGCGGGCAGATTCGCGGCGCAGCTCCGGGAAAATTCCCCCCTGGACGATACCAAACAATGCCTGGTCGGGGCGTACTTTGGCCTCAACACAGCGTTCCAGCCAGGCGTGCGTGCGGGTGAGCGCGGCGCGGCTGTACTGTGGATCATCGGGGACGGCGCACTCATCGAAAGCCATGATGATATCCGCGCCGAGTTTCTCCTGTATCTGGATGGAACTTTCGGGAGTGAAGCGGTGCATGGAGCCATCAATGTGGCTCTTGAAGGTCACGCCATCCTCATCTACCTTGCGCGAATCTGAGAGTGAGAACACCTGGAAGCCACCGGAATCAGTGAGCATGGGTTTGTGCCATTGCATGAAGTTGTGCAGGCCGCCGTGTTCCGCCACCAGGTCAGCGCCGGGGCGCAGGTAAAGGTGATAAGTGTTCGCAAGTACTAACGAAGCGCCTGTTTGTTCAAGCTGGGCTGGGGTGACGGCTTTGACGGTTGCCTGGGTGCCGACAGGTGCGAAAACAGGCGTCTCGATGGGACCGTGCGGAGTGTGGAAAACTCCAGCCCTGGCCGAACCCTGTTCTTTGAGCAGGTCAAAGGAGAAATGTACTGGTTCCATGGAAATGTATTATAGTCCCCAAAAAAGCTTAATCCCGAAAATGATGATCAGGAAGGCTGCTACGGTTAGTGGAAGACCAACCTTGAGGTAGTCTTTGAAAGTGTAACCACCGGGGTTCATGACCATGATGTTGACGGGATGGCCAAGCGGGGAGATGAAGGCAAGCGAACAACCCATCGCCACGGCCATGGCAAACGGGCGGGCATCAATACCGGTTCCCTGCGCTGTGACCAGCGCCAGGGGAATCATGACGATGGCAGTGACCTGCCCGCTCATGAGCAGAGTGAGCAGCATGGAAACAAGCAGGAAGACGGCGACCAGGGAGATGGGTGGCGCGTTCCCCATGAGTCCGAGGACAGAAGAGACTGCCATATCTGCCAGGCCGGTTTGCTGCAGCGCGATGCTCAACGGCCACAATCCGGCGATGAGGAAAATGGCTTTCCATTCGATACTGCGGAAGGCGTCGTTGAGGCCTACACTGCCGGTGAGGATTAGCAAAACTGCGCCGCCCAGCACGACCAGCGCGACCGGCAGTATACCCAGCGCGGCGATGGTGAGGGTGATCAACGTGATGATGATGGTCATCAAGCCTTTGCGAGGCAGCAGCACAGCGTCGGGATCCTCTTCCAGGACTACCAGGTCTTCACTTTTCTTCAGGTTTTGAATCTGGATGGAAGGCCCCTGTACGAGGAGGGCGTCACCGAAATGCAGACTCAGGTCGGCGTACTCATCCTCAATTGGCTTACCGCTGCGCCAGATACCCACCACGTTCAACATGTAGCGCTCGCGGAAATCGAGTTCCTTGATCGATTTACCGATAAAGCGTGAGTGAGGGGATATGATGATCTCTGCCAGCGGATGGGCTTCATCAGTAACTTTAAAATCGGTGAAATCAACGGGTGAAACCCGCAAGTTGAGCTGTTTGGAATCTACTTCTAAAACCTTGCCGCGTGCTAACAGAATATCACCGGCTTTGAGAACCAGGCATGGGTCGGGTGAAAAATAGCTTTCCTTTCCTCTGATGACAGCGAGGATGTTGACATGCACCCGGTTGTGCCAGTGGCCATCTTCTATGGACCTCTCTGCCATTGTGGATTCGGGCAAAATCTCAATGCGTACCAGGTTTTTTCTCACCTGGTACATGTCACTTAATTTTTCTGTGAATTCACGTTTATCTTCCATGTTGTTGGCGGAGGTTTTTAATGGCAGGAGACGAATGCCTACAAAAGCGAGGTAGAGTATACCTACGATCATCACCGGACCGCCGATGGGAAAGTAATCCAACATGCCGAAGAAAGGCAGACCGGCATCTCTTAGCGCGCCGCTGACGATGATGTTGGAGGTTGTCAGTAATGTAGCCATTCCACCCAGGATGGTGCCATAAGCCAGCGGCATGAGCAGACGGGAAGGGGACACCTTGCTGCGGCGGGATAATGACATGACCGCCGGGAGCAGCACCCCAACGGCCGCGATGTTGTTCATGAAAAGAGATACAAGCGCAGCGAACAATGTGACTAAAAGAACGAGCAACTTTTCATTGCTGCCGCCGACCCTGTGGATGATCTTGCCGAGAGAGTTGGTAGCACCTGTTAGCTGAAGAGCGACAGAGATCATCGAAATACCAAGGATGGTCATAACCGCAGAGCTACTGAAACCGGAGAAGGCATCACCAGACTGGACCACTCCGGTCAGTCCGAGGGCGACCATCACCATGATAGCCACCAGGTCAGCGCGGACACGGTTGGTGGCGAACAAAATTACCGCGGTAATGAATACAATGAGTGTAATGATTTGATCAGGTGTCATATTATTTGATTCTGGTTCCCCAATTTTACTTTAAAGAACCACGGTTCGGGAAATACCTTGCAGGTGACCCGCTGGTCGTTTATACTAGAACGACATGTTTTTTGGGTACCATTTGTGTTAGAAATTTGCATTTTATTCCAAAAAAACCAGGAATTATTCATTGACTGACAAGAAACCCCTCAAACAGTGGGAAACTTACCCTAGAATCGACGAGACGATTGATAAGGTGTTGACAGAATATCCCCCATTTTTCCGGCAGATCCTGTTCAACCGCGGGATCCACACAGACGAGGATGCCCGGGCATACCTCTCTCAGGACGGGGAACTCGCGGATCCGTTTTTGTTGATCGGCCTTGAAAAGGCTGTTGAACGATTACTAACGGCCATCGATGCCGGTGAGAAGATAATTGTTTACGGTGATTATGATGTTGATGGTGTCACTGCCACTGTGATGATGGTGGAAGTGCTGCGCAGGCTGGGGGGTGAAGTTGAACCGTACATCCCCAATCGCTTTGAAGAAGGGTATGGGTTGAACGATGAGGCGATCCACTTACTGGCAAAGGAAAATCGCGCGAGCGTTATCTTAACAGTCGACTGCGGCATCCGTTCACCGCGCGAGGCACAAACTGCCAGAAGCCTGGGTGTGGATCTGATCATCAGTGATCACCATTACCCCAAAGGAGACTTACCGGAAGGGTACGCGGTAATTTGTCCCAAGCAGGAAAATGACCCATATCCATATAAAGATCTGGCTGGCGTGGGTGTGGCGTTCAAGATCGTGCAGGGGTTATTCAGCAAGAAAGGGAAGGACCTGCGCAATGCAGATGAATGGCTGGATCTGGTGGCGCTGGGGACTGTAGCGGATATCGTGCCGCTGACGGGTGAGAACAGGGTAATGGTCAAAAAGGGTATCAGTCGAATCAGACTTGGGAACCGTACAGGTTTGAATGCCCTGGTTGGAGTATCCGGCCGTGATGTGCGCCAGATTAGCGCGACGGATATCGGGTTCACACTGGGGCCAAGGTTGAACGCAGCTGGCAGGATGGAATCAGCCCTGCAGGCCTACGAACTGCTGGTTTCTCAATCTAATGTAGACGCGGTCAGAGCGGCACAGATATTGGACAACCAAAATTCTGAACGACAAAAAGCCACGCTGGCAGCGCAGGAAAAAGCCCAACAGAATGTGACCGACCCGGAATTGTTATACCTCATTACCGCGTTTGACAGCGAATACAGTTCGGGAATTGTCGGGTTGGTGGCGTCAAAGCTGGTGGAAAAGTTCCATCGACCGGCAATAGTGGGGGAGCGATTAAAGGAAACCATCAGGGCATCCTGCCGCAGCATTCCCGGTTTTCATATTACAAAGGCGCTGGATGAATGCGCCGACCTGCTGGTACGGCACGGCGGGCACGAAATGGCGGCAGGTTTCACGGTGCGCTTGGAGAACGAAGAAAAACTGGTCGAGCGGCTGCAGGAAATCGCCATCAGGGAACTAAGTGGGAAGGACATGCGCCCGCTGGTAAAAGCGGACCTGGAGATCGATGTCAGCCGCATCAAACCGGATTTCTACGGGTGGCTGGACCAGTTACAGCCCACCGGTATGGGCAATCCCGCACCCCTGTTCATCTCGAGGGGTGTAAAAGTGGAGCGCATGCAGGTGATGGGAAAGGAAGGCACTCACCTCAACTTTTCCATCCAGGGAAGCCCCATCAATCGGGCGGTTGCCTTCAACCAGGCGCGCTGGTACCAAACCTGGTTTGAGGAAAGGCCGCGCTTTGACATCGCATATTCGATCGATGTCAATCATTACAACGGCATGGATACGCTTCAGTTGAACATCCGGGACATGAAGATTTCAGTGATCGGTTTCTAGGATGAACAAACCACCTAGCAGGCTCAAGGCAATCCTGTTAAGTTTTTTTGTGGTGGTCATCTGGTCGACCTCCTGGGTGTTGATCAAGATCGGGCTGCGGGACATCCCGGCGCTGACCTTTGCCGGCCTACGGTACTTTTTAGCCTTTCTATTCCTGGTTCCTTTTGCCTTTCAACGCAAGGTGAAGCAGCAGATCAAGGATTTCAGCAAAAGCGACTGGTGGCTGATCATCATGATGGGATTGGTGACCTATTTTATTGCCCAAGGGGCGCAGTTCCTGAGCCTGGATTACCTGCCAGCTACCACTTTAAGCCTGTTGCTAAATTTAACCTCGATCCTGGTCACCATTTCTGCGATCTTCCTTATCAAGGAATTTCCAACAAAATTACAGGTTTTCGGTGTGCTGGTAAACCTGGTGGGGACGTTCATTTTCTTTTACCCGGAAGGTTTCTCGGGGAATTCCATCCTCGGATTTGTTTTTGGAGCGATCTGCCTGACAGCGAACTCCATTGGGACGTTAGTAGGCCGGAAGGTTAATCACGCCGGGAGGGTGAACCCGATTGCAGTTACTGTAGTGGCAATGGGTATTGGTTCGGTGCCAATGCTGGCAGGCGGGCTGTTGTGGCAGGGATTGCCGCAGTTGAGTACGCAGAACCTGTTGATCGTCCTGGTTCTGGCGCTGGTAAATACGGCATTTACTTTTGTTTTGTGGAATTACACCTTACAAACTTTGACTGCAATGGAATCCTCCATCATCAACGGCACGATGCTGGTATTCATCACCATCTTTTCGTGGATCTTTCTTGATGAGACCCAGGATCTGGTGGGAGTGCTTGGGTTGGTACTGGCTTTTCTGGGTGCGATCATCGTAAATATCAGATTTGAAAGGAAGCGTGCAGAACTCAGCAAAGCGAATTAATCCTCCTGCCGGCATGCTATAATCATTTTTACTGCATTAATTCCTTTTTTATCATAAGCGGAGGATCTTTGTGACAGATCAAACTCTGGCCTCATCTCAACCCAGAAGTACCCCAGCAACGAACACAAGCGGACATTACACTCCAAATCCCATCAACACAATAGAAGACACAGGTCTGGGGGCGTTATTCCTCCAGGACCTGGCGTTGAAGATCCTGTACTTCCAGGGATATATGACCGGTTACAAGGTGGCTGAAGCCTTATGCCTGCCATTTTCAGGGATGGTGGACCAACTGCTGGACGCACTAAAACGCGACAAGCTCGTGGAAGTCAAATCCTCCCAGATGGGATTGGGAGAAGGTGCATACTTATACGCGATCACCGGAGCGGGTATCACCCATGCGCGCGAAGCGCTTGAACGCAGTCAATACGCCGGACCTGCCCCCGTACCCCTTGAAGCCTACAATGATTCTGTACGTCGACAGAGCAGGGGAAGGATGCTTGTGACAAGCCGTAATATGCGGCAGATCATGGGAGACCTGGTGTTCGGGGAGGATGTTTTCCACCGTTTAGGACCAGCCGTTAATTCCGGTACTTCCATCTTTATCTACGGCGCACCTGGAAACGGCAAAACCAGCGTCGCCCGAGCCATCGGAAACCTGGTGCTCACTCAATCCATGTACATCCCTTATGCCATCTATGTTGATGGACAGGTGATCACCATGTTCGACTCGATGAATCACCAGCTAGCGGCGGAGGATGAGACCGGTCTGCAGAATGGCAGAATGAAAGGGAGAAAGGATCAACGTTGGGTCAAGATCCGCAGGCCGTTCATCATGGTCGGCGGTGAACTAACCCTTACCGGATTGGACCTGGTTTTTAACGAAACATTGAAGTTCTACGAAGCACCTTTCCAGGTTAAGGCAAACGGTGGCATTCTATTGATCGACGATTTTGGCAGGCAGCAGGTTAGGCCGCGCGATCTACTCAACCGCTGGATCGTACCGCTGGAAAACCGCATTGATTACCTCTCGCTGCACACCGGTCGCAAGATCGAGGTGCCATTTGATGTGCTGGTAATGTTCTCCACCAACCTGCCACCGAAGGACCTGGTGGATGAAGCCTTTTTGCGCCGACTGCGCCACAAGATTGAGATCACAGACCCCGACGCCGCGCATTACCGTGAGATCTTTGTGCACGTGGCATCGCAAAAGGGAGTTGTTTTTTCGGATGAAGGGTTGAACTACCTCATGAAGGAATGGTACATCAAGCACAACCGCAGGTTGCGCGCTTCTCACCCGCGGGACCTGTGCGATCAGATCATTGATATTTCCAGGTATCTCTCAACAGACCCGGTCATGTCTCGCGAGATGATCGATAGAGCCGCTTCCTCCTATTTTGTGGAGCTGTAAAATGCTCGAAGATCTTCTGAAACCAGTGGTTTTTGCACATCGCGGTGCCAGCCAGTATGCGCCGGAGAATACTATCGCAGCATTCGAGCTGGCGGTAACCCAGGGGGCTGACGCGATTGAGCTGGATGTCAAATTATCAGTTGATGGCCAGGCCGTTGTCATCCATGACCAGACCGTGGACCGCACCACAGATGGCAGCGGACGTGTTAACAAGATGACACTTCAAGATTTGAAGAAGCTGGATGCGCACTACCGGTTTACTCAATACGCAGGTGAGGGCATACCCACATTGGACGAGGTCTTTGAGAGCGTGGGTAAGCGGATTTTTGTCAATGTCGAGTTGACCAATTATGCCTCTCAGAATGATGACCTGGTACCGGTAGTGGCGGAAGTCGTCAAACGGCATGAGATGCAAAAAAAAGTGCTATTTTCCTCTTTTGCCCCTGTTAACCTGAAGAGAATGAAAATCCTGCTGCCAGAAGTGCCCGTTGCCCTGCTGGCCTCGCAGGGACTGCTGGGGGCAGCGGCGCGGTCGGCTCTGTTCATTCGTTTATCACCAGCCATTATCCATCCTTACCTGACGGATGTCAGCCAGCGGTTCATGGGAACGGAATGTAAACGCGACAGAAGGGTGCACGTGTGGACGGTCAACGAAGAAGCAGATATAAGAAGGTTGCGCGCCTTGGGGGTTGATGGATTTTTTACGGATGATCCTTTAAACACATTGAGGATCATGGAGCGAAAGTGATAACTGCTGAATGGGTGATCGAGGCCAGTGAGCGCATCAACCTGCTGGTTGTGAAGACACCCGTCACACAAGACCCAAAACTGGAAATTCATTATAAATGGGAGAACCACCAGGTTACTGGTTCATTCAAGTTAAGGGGCGCTTCCAACAAGGTACTCAGCCTGGGGATAGACGCGATTCAAAAAGGGTTGGTCACCTGTTCGGCCGGGAACCATGGGCAAGGCGTTGCATTCGCCGCGGCAAAACGGGGATGCAACTGTACTGTTTTTGCTTCAGAACACGCGAGCCCGGTGAAGGTAAAGGCAATGGAAAAGCTTGGCGCTGACGTGAGATTGGTGCCTGGTGGATATGTGGAAGCAGAAAGGACAGCCATTGCCCACGTACTGGCCAGCGGAGAAACCTTTATTTCTCCGTACAACGATGAGCATGTCATCGCCGGGCAGGGGACAATCGGCCATGAGCTTGTGGAACAGCTGGATGGATTGGATGAGATGAACACCCTGCTGGTACCGGTCGGTGGCGGTGGATTGATTTCAGGATTGGGTATATATTTGAGCAGCTTGCGGAAACGTCCACGGCTCGTAGGGGTACAATCGGAAGCGTCCTCTTTTGCCCACCGGATTTTCTCAACAGGCTCTCAAAGCGGGGTGGTTGAAACGGATAGCATTGCTGAAGGGTTAGCAGGGGAGATCGATCACAATTCGATCACTATTCCATTAATTCAAAAATACGTCGATGATGTCATCCTGGTCAGTGAAGAAGAAATTCGCGAAGCCATTCGTTATTGCTGGCACAATTACAAAGAGGTCATTGAAGGCTCAGCGGCTGTTGGATTGGCTGCCCGACTTGCTGGTAAAATTCAATCACATCCCGTGGTTGCAGTTATCACAGGCGGTAACATACAACCCGAGTTATTTAATGATATTGTTCAAATCCGGTAAGGTAAGAAAGATTACTTGAAAAAATTCATCCATATGCTCTTCCTGCTGCTACTTGTCTCCGGGCTGGTTACTCCAACGGTAACCGGACAGGCGAACTATCGTGCACAGGGAACTGAGTATGAAATAGCAGCACAAAACCTGTTGGCGCTGATGAGTCCAGCAGAAAGAGTGGGACAGGTTTTCCTGGTTTCTTTCCAGGGTTCGTCTGTTTCAGAGGGGAGCCAGATCCTCAAACTCATCAAAGATAATCATATTGGCGGCGTGGTGTTGAGAAGGGATAATGACAACTTCACCGGCCCAGAAAACACAGCAGCCGCGCTGCAAAAACTGGTAACCGATCTGCAGTCATTCAATCAAGAGTCAGCCCAGGCAGCGAGCGACCTTCAATCCTATTCACCTTTATTAGTAGCGCTCACGCAAAACGGAGACCTCACAAGCGACGGCCAGATCCTCTATGGGATGACCAGCCTACCCAACCAGATGACGATCGGTGCCAGCTGGAGCGCTGAACAGGCCAAGGAAATTGGTGCAGTATTAGGTTCAGAATTAGAGGCGTTAGGAATCAATATGCTCCTTAGCCCTTCACTGGATGTGCTGGATATCATCCGAACTGAAGGCAGGGATGACCTGGGGGTGAGAACGTTTGGCGGAAATCCTTACTGGGTAGGAAAGATGGGGAAGGCTTTTATAGAGGGAATCCAGTCTGGCAGCGCAAACCGGGTCGCGGTGATAGCCACTCACTTTCCAGGCAGCGGAAGTTCGGACCGGCAGCCGGACATGGAAATTGCCACCGTAAGGAAAACGCTTGACCAATTAACACAGGTTGAACTCGCACCATTTTTTAGGGTGACAAACATTGAGCAAGGCCGCACAGGGGTTGTGGATGGGCTACTGCTTTCTCACATCCGCTACCAGGGGTTCCAGGGCAACATCAGACCTTCAACCAGACCGGTCTCATTTGACCCGGTGGCTGTAGAACAGATCATGAACCTGCCTGAAATGAGCCCCTGGCGATCGATGGGTGGGTTGATCATCAGCGATGACCTGGGGAGTGAAGCGGTGAGGAAATTTGTTGACCCCTTGAACACGGGGTTTGACGCGAGACAGGTGGCGCGTACCGCACTCATGGCCGGCAATGACCTGCTGTACCTGGGGAATATCGTGGCATCAGGGGATGAAGATAACTACACGACAGTTGTGAGAACGATCGATTACTTTGTTCAGAAATATGCTGAAGACAGTGCTTTTCAAATGCGTGTTGATGATGCGGTTTTGAAGATCCTGCAGTTAAAGTTCAAACTGTATCCGTCTTTTGACCCCGGTGAGGTTTTACCTTCCCGCACCGGGCTTGAAACCATCGGGCAGGACCAGGCAATCGTGATGGACCTTGCCCAATCGGCTGTCACGCTGATCAACCCTGAAGCGGAAGATCTCAACTCGTTGATCCCCGATCCACCAGGTGCGGACGATCGTATCGTAATCATTTCTGATGTTCAGACATTTTCACAATGCAGCAGCTGCCCGACAGAAACCGATTTCCCGGCGGTCAGCCTGATGAATTCACTGATCCGTCTATATGGTGCAGGGGCAGGTGATCCCATTCAAAGCAATCATCTGACCGCCTACAGCTACGAGAATCTCAGGATGATACTGGAGCAGGCAGATGGAACGGAAGAAATCCTTGTTTCGTTAAACGCTGCCACCTGGATCATATTTTCTTTTGCGGAATTCAGTACCGATCGAATAGAGTCAATTACCTTTAAGCGTTTGTTGGACGAACGACCGGACCTGATGCGCAATAAAAAGCTGATCGGAATGGCATTCAACGCGCCGTATTTCCTCGATTCCACTGACATCTCCAAGTTAACAGCTTATTACGCGTTATACAGTAAAACGCCGGAATTCTATGATGTTGCTGCGCGGGTGCTGATGCAGGAATTGACACCCACCGGGAAACTCCCTGTATCTGTACCAGGTATTGGTTACGACCTGGCAAATGTGATCTCACCCGATCCGAATCAGATCATTCCACTGGTGATCGAAGCACCAGTAGAATTGGAAGAACCCGCGGAACCACCATTGGCCGGCTACAGCCAACCGCTGCTTTATAAAGCCGGTGACACCATTCCGATCAAGGCAGGAGAGATCTTTGATAATAATGGAAACCCGGTGCCTGATGGTACGCTTGTGCGCTTTATCATTGACACCAGGTCGACCAGCGGTTCAGTGGAACAGCTAGAAGCCAAAACGGTAGATGGTGTTGCCCGCGTGATGTACGTGATCCCAAGTATTGGTAGTTTACAGCTGAGCGTCAGCGCTGACCCGGCTTTCCTTTCACAGATGCTAAGGCTTGACATCACTGACGCGGGAGGTGTGGTGACATCGTTCGAGCCAACCGTGATGGCAGAGGGAACCGCGGAGGGACTACCAACCGAAATCCCACCCACGCCCACTCCGGAAAGTATGACGGTGCAGTTACACAGGCAGGGCAAGGTGGCAGTATCAGACTGGTTGCTCGCCAATATTTTGATTGTAAGTGCGTGTTTAATGTTGAGTTACTTCACTCACAACTACCTCAGCGCCAAATGGTCATTCCTCACGGTACTTTTCACTGGAATTGGCGGTTACCTGGGTTACCTGTTCGTCGCCCTGGGGTTACTCGGTTCGAGAATGGCGCTCAGCGAGAGAGGCAGCGGACATGTGCTGTTGGTTGTTGGTATTGGATTGTTTGTAGGGCTGGGAATTGGTTTGTTGTATTACAGGTGGAAAACAAGATGGCAGCGATCAGCGCAAGAGCGTGACCAGCAGGGTTAGAAGACTCATCCCCAGAAGAATTAACCATTGTTTGCCGATCCTGCGATTGTATAACGCAGGTGCTTTTACCGATATGCGGTTACCGGAAGCAATCGAGACCGGACGGCTGCCAATAAGCGCTTCACGGAAGTGGTCGATAGTGGATGGCCGGTCGTCGGGATGGAGCGCCATTCCCCAAAGGATGGCGTTTTCAGTTTTTTGAGTGACCATGGTATTGATCTCTCGGATGGGTTGCAACGAGTTAGGAGAAATGAACCTCTGGCGGGCATCGGTCGGTGGTTTGGAGGTCAGCAAATGGTATAGAGTGGCCGCGAAAGCGTAGACATCACTACGGGCATCGGTGTGCCCAATATCACCGCCGTATTGTTCCAGGGGTGTGTAGAGCGCGGTTCCTTGTCCTTGCAGGATGGTGATGGTCACTTCTCCCGGGGCGAGCACTTTTACCAATCCGAAGTCAACGAGTTTAAGCAGACCTGTTGGGGTGACCTTGAGGTTGCTGGGTTTGATGTCGCGGTGAAGAATGGGCGGGGTTTGCCCATGCATGTAGCTTAATGCATCTGCCAGTTGGAAAGCCCAATTCAACACATCTTTTTCGGAGATGAATCGACCTTTCTCATGCTGTTTGAGCATCAGTGTGCGCAGGTCTTCTCCAGGCACGTAATCCATAACCAGGTAGTCATTCCGTCCAATGGAAAAGTAATCGGAAACCTTGGGGAGATTGGGGTGATCGAGACGTGCCAGTACCGTGGCCTCACGCTGGAACTGATCGCGGGCTTCTTTTAACAGGTTCTGTGGAAGTGTCCTGTCGTGTTCGACTTCTTTGACCGCGCACTGCCGTCCTTCGAGCCTGAGATCATCCGCCAGGTAGATACACCCCATTCCACCCTGGCCAATGACCCGGTGGATGGTGTACCTTTCTCGTAAAATATCACCTGTTTTTAAAGGAGTGATCATATCCTCAAGAGCCAATCCATAAATTCATATATTTACATTCCATAAAATCTATTATACCTGATGAGTATCCTGTATAATTTTGGTTAAGGTTAGTATGGGCAAAACTTCTTTGAGTGATTCGATCATTCACGAATACCCGGTGCTGGTGGCCTTGCAGGGGCCACTGGAAGGCAGGCGCTGGATCATTCGCGATGTTCTGGATATTGGACGGGAAGCTGACTGCGCGATCAGCATTGAGGATCGCCAGGTTTCACGACACCACGCAAGGGTGAGCAACCAAAACGGCGGTTGTTTTATTGAAGACCTGGGCAGCAAGAACGGAACTTTTTTTGCCGGTGAACCACTGGTGGAACCAGTACATCTCAACGATGGAGATGTCATCCAGGTAGCGCTGATCCAAAAATTTGTCTTTTACAGTTCAGATGCCACCATGCCCATCGAAGACCTGGACTTTTCGCGTTTCAAAGTGAGAGGACGGCTTACACTCGATGTGCGATCGCATAGGGTCTGGATCGGGGAGGAAGAGCTTCTCCCTCCACTTTCAGCTGCTCAATTCCGGCTGCTGCTGGCGCTTTATGACCAGGCGGGAGAAGTGGTGACGCGGGAGGAATTGATAAGGAAAATTTGGGAAGAGGAAGAAGCCACGGGTGTATCGGACCAGGCGCTGGACGCGCTCATCCGCCGGCTGCGGGATCGCCTGGCCGAATTGGATAAAGACCACCAGTATATTGTGACCGTGCGCGGTCACGGTACCAGGCTTGACAACGCCAGCGGATAAGCAGGCAGAGAATCAGGAATTCTATCGTGTAATCAAAAAATCCCCGGTTTTGGTAACCGGGGATTTTCTATGGATGATCAAGGATCTCATGAGCGCAAGTTTTTTTCCATGTTGTAGCGTAATGCCAATTTATAGATGCTTTTCAAAGCGTCCAGAAGTTCAGGGGTCTGATTCCGGGTTGACCCTTCAGAGATGATGGCGTTGATCGTTTGCAGGAATTGATCGTTTACTAGTGCTTCGTTTTCAGCGAAGAGTTTTTTACGTTCATTGTCATCGCTGGCTTCCAGCAGCTTCTGGATCAGTTCAACTTCCGGTGGAGGAGCGGTCATCTTATCGAGTACTGAAACCACTTTTTGGATCTTCCCCATTCTTTCCAGGTTATTTTCGCTGTGGGCTTTTTCAAATTCCACCTGGACCGCCTGGGTAAAGAACTCGTCGATCTCCTCGGCGTGTTTTTCGATGGCTGCCTGGGCATCATCCTCTTTCAGGATGGATTCGAGCAAGGAGGTTGCATTTTCGAGCCGTTTCTTCACTTCGTTGTCGATCTTCCGCGTGAGGTCCAGCAGTTTATCCCGAAGAGCAGAGAGCGATTGCTTGGTATCACCCTGTTCTTTTTCGATTCTTTCACTCAAGATCTGGAAAAACTGGTAATCCATGCCGGAGCGGGTGAGGCTCACCAGAGTGGTGAGGCTGGTATCAGATTTCACTGAGGAGAGGACGTCCAGCAATTTTTCGCGGGTCAATCCTTCCTTGTTGGCTTTGTCCAGTTCCTTTAAGGCTTGCTGGGTTTCCTGGCTGTCGGCAAGCAACTGCTTACCGAATTCGGTTTCATGAAGCAGTTCAGATTGGATCTGTCCGAGCAGTTTTGCGCTGGCTTCATCTGACTGCGCAGCAGCGGATTGGATGAGGGTGGAAAGCAGGGTGAAGGTTTCACCATCGACCAGGCTGGCTTCCTGCCTGATCACAGTGACACGATCTTCAGTGTTTGGCATACTCAACAGACGCTGGATCAGGTTGATACGCTTCTGTTGTGCTTCGATCATTTCTTTGGTGATGCCATCGGCTTCAAGGACACGGTCGATCAGCGTCTGGTAAGTGAACATGGAATTAGGCTGAAATAAATATCCCTTGCGTTTCTCCACCGGGAGGCCGTTGACTACCTGGTTGATGAGTGGACCGATCTGTTTTTCCTGTTCGTTGAGCGGGAGTCCGAGCTCGGCGGGAAAATATGTAAGCAGCAACTCCTTCTCAGAGTCGTGGTATACGATTGGGGTGCTGATCAGCCCTTCGTAACCGCAAGCCTGGCAGCGGGCGGTATTGGTTGATCGGCTCAGCAGTTTTTGCTTGGCAGTGGGATCTGTGTTCACGTCGAACAATAATTGGACATCAGCCAGGATCGGCTGTTTGCAGCGTGGGCAGGCGGTTTGAATTTTAGGCATTTTTTACTCTTTCTTAAAAAATTTTAACATGGTGATTATACCACCCTGAATCAGTCCAAATTCTTGTTATGTGAATTATCACTCCGGATTGGTGACAGGCAGGCAAAAACAGATACGCGCGCCTTTGCCCACTTCAAGATCGATCCAGATCCTACCCCCGTGGGCTTCAACAATTGCTTTGGCCAGGAACAACCCCAGACCGGCACCCTTGGTCTGGCGGCTGGCATCCGGAGCGCGGTAGAAACGATCAAAAACATACGGTGCGTCGTTAGGATCTATTCCCGGCCCTTCATCACTGACACAAACGACAATGTTGGCTTCTTTTTGAACCACCCTGATCCTGATCTCTCCTTCGGGGGCGTATTTGATCGCGTTGGCCACCAGGTTCGAGATCACCTGGTTGATGCGAGCGTCATCCGCCACAATGATCGGCAGCGGATTTGGGATATCGACAATGATCCGGTGTTTGCTGGTTTGGGTTTGCAGGCGCTCAGCCACGTGTTTAATGATCTCAGCGAGCTGAGTATCGTTGCGCTTGAGGCTGAACCCGTTGGCCTGCAAGCGTGTCACATCCAGCAGGTTTTCAATGTACTCGCCCAAACGGTCAGCCTCTTCCTCGATGATCTGGAGACTGTCATTGATGATATCTTTATGCCAATGGGCGTCATCGCGCCTGAGCGTACCAACGTACCCTTTAATGAGCGCGACAGGGGTCTTTAACTCATGGCTCACCACAGATATGAAGGTGGACTTTAATTCATCCGCTTCACGGAATCGGGTGATGTCGCGTACAGTGGTGATAATATTGACGAGTTTCCCCTGGTCTGAAAGCAGGGGCGCGTACGTGATGCCAACAGGGACGGGACGGGAGTTGGTTTCCCGCTCCAGATCACCTTCCACATAAAGGGATGCATGTGGGGTAAGCGGCCAGCCATCCGCGATGGCCTCAGTAAGTGTCATGCCGTGTGGTGGTTTTGCCCAATGGATAACCTCGTCATGCTCTTTGCCGATCATGTCTACAGGTTGTTTACCAATGAGATGGGCAAAGGATGGGTTTACCCTTTCGACGCGCAGGTCCTGGGTGAGGATGAGAATACCGTCAGCCGCGGAATCCAGTAAGCCGGAGACTCGACGGCGATCATTTTCGACCTGAGTATAAAGTTGAGCATTTTGGACAGCGATGGCGGCCTGGTCGGCAAAGCTCGCCAATAACGTCCGGTCGTTGGGCGAAAAGGCAGCATACTCGCGGAATACAAAGATCACGCCCAGCACTTTCTGGCCGGTGATAAGGGGAAGTCCAACGCTGCTCAATCGGCCCAGGCTGATCGCCTGGGTGAAGCTGCCGAGGATGTGATTAATGGTTTTTAGTTCCACATCGGTGGGATCCTGTTCCTCGGAGATCTGCGCCAGTTGGGGTTCAAGGAAGCGCAGAAACGCCGGTGGCAGGCCGGTGGAGACCTGGATCTTCCAACCTTCTAACGGGCTACGCAGCGCGATTAGGCCGGCCTGACCGGCGAGCATCTCGAGAGAGATCTGCAAAATGCGTTCCAGGAGTTTGACGAGGTCAAGCTCCTGGGTGAGCGCCCTTGATATCTCCAACAGGTAATCCCGCTGACGTACCCTGAAATCAGGAAGCATAATAGTCTCTGGAGCAGTAACCCGTCTGATACTGGCTACTGGTTGTTCTCTTCTGCAAACGTAATCGCCTGGTCAAGGATGGCGAGACCTGCGTCAATTTCCTCACGGGTGATGCACAGGGGAGGTGAAACCCGGATCGTGCTGGTGCCGCAACCAAGTGTGAGCAGGCCGAGTTCGAAAGCCTTGTCAACGATCACATCGCGCAAAGCTTCCGCCGGTTTGCGGGACTCGCGGTTCTCAACAAATTCAATACCAATCATCAGTCCGATCCCGCGAACTACACCCATCGATGGATGTCGGGACTGCAAACCGGTCAACTTTTCGAGGCAGTAACTGCCCACAACGGCAGCGTTTTGCATGTAACCGTGTTCGATCAGGCGCAGTGTTTCAATGCTGGCAACGCAGGCCAACGGATTGCCGCCGTAGGTGTTACCGTGCGCGCCTTTTGGCCAGGTGGTGATGCTTTTACGGGCGATCATCGCGCCAATAGGCATACCGGAGGCAATACCCTTAGCGCTGGTGACGATATCCGGCTCGACGCCGAAATTCTCGATTGCCCACCACTTGCCGGTGCGACCAACCCCCGACTGCACCTCATCCGCAATGAGAAGGATGCCGTGCCGGGTGCATAATTCGCGTAATTTTGGCAGGAAGCTTTCAGGTGGAACAACATAGCCGCCTTCACCTTGAATTGGTTCGATAATGATACCGGCGACATCCTGTGGGGGAAGCATATGGGCGAAAAGTTCTTCAATGTAACGGATTGTGGCATCCCCGATGTCTTCTCCTGGTTCCATGTGGAGCATGGGCCGATAGGGATCAGGGAAGGGTACATGAGTGACGCCGTTCATGAGCGGGTAAAAACCACGGTGATACTTAGCTTTGCTGGCCGTCAATGTGACCGAACCGTAGGTGCGGCCATGAAAACCACCTAGGAAAGCGATGAATTGAGTGCGGCCGGTATGGTAACGCGCCAGTTTGAGCGCAGATTCGACGCTCTCAGTGCCGGAGTTGGTCTGGAAAATGACCGCATCTTCTTTGAAAGGGGCGATGCGGTTGAGATACTCGGCGAGTTCAACCCACTTGGTGTGATAAAAATCGGAGGAAATATGAATAAACTTTTCAGCCTGCTCCTGGATGGCCTTCACCACATCAGGATGGCTGTGCCCGGTGGAGTTAACCGCGATCCCGGCGGCAAAATCAAGGAATTTGTTACCATCTACATCCCAAACATAAACTCCCTTTCCATGGTCCATGACGAAGGGGTAACCACGTGGATAAGAGGGCGAGATCACCTGATGGTCACGTTGGATTATGTTGAGTGCATTTTTGCCGGGTAAATTCATAGGGTTCAATTCATCCTCCATTTTTCGTATTCAATTTTGAAGTAAATCGCTGTGCGAAGTCTTGTATGCAAAGGCTCTGTCTGAATGATTATAACATGAGCATCATTTTGCCAATTTTAAAAGATTTGCGTAGATGCCCAAATGGAATTTATTGACGCGACTAAAAAACCCTGCTATTATCTAACAAAATGCGACCACGAAAGACCAAAAAGATCAGCAGATTCATCCAGTCCACGCTGCTCAAGCTGCGCTGGCTTGTGCCTGGCATTGGTGTAAAACGCTGGGTGCTGGTGATTCTGGCGGGCACCACCGCGCTGGGAGTGGGGTTGGCGGTGTACCTGCTGGATATTTATCGCACAGCACCTGATGGTTGGTGGTTGCCGGTCATTAAGATCGTGGCTTTGCAATTTATCACCAACCGCATCCTGCGCGCTTTGATATTCGGCGGGTTGGGATTGGCACTGATCGTTGTTGGCATAATGGGGTTGAACCGTGCTCTGCTGCGGCCTTTCATGCGACCGGGAAAAGATGTGATCGATACGGTGGCTGAATACAGGCGCAAAGAGAAAGGTCCACGCATTGTTGTGATTGGTGGAGGAACGGGTTTGACCTCGATCCTGAGGGGGTTGAAAAGCTATTCAAGGAATATCACGGCGATTGTCACCGTGGCGGATGATGGCGGGTCATCGGGCGAAATCCGGAAATCGATTGGAATACTTCCACCAGGAGACCTGCGCAATTGCCTGGCAGCCTTATCCAACGACGAAGAGATGATGACCCAGCTCTTTCAGTACCGCTTTGCATCAGGAGCGGGGTTGAACGGGCATTCACTGGGTAACCTGCTCATCACGGCTCTGACGGAGATCAC
>CAYMGO010000027.1:22435-25402 GCA_964390015.1 uncultured Anaerolinea sp.
GGCCCCGGCAGCCTTTACACAAGCATCATCGCCAACCTGCTTGTGCCCGACCTGGTGGAAGCGATCAAAGCGAGCCGGGCGTACAAGTTCTACATCTGTAACATTGCCACCCAAAAAGGTGAAACGGAAGGGTACTCGTGCGAGGATCACCTGCGTGCTATTGAAAGGCACGCTGGATCGAGGCTGTTTGATGTTGTATTGGCCAACAACCGATTTGAAAGCCAGATGCCCGAAGGTGTTCAATGGGTCAAAGTAGATGATGGGGACAAGCATCATCACATCTATCAGGCAGATTTTGTGGATGCGGAAAATCCCTGGCGGCACAATCCGGCAAAAGTCGCAAAGACGATCATTGACCTCTACATGGAACGGACAGGTCCACTGGTCTCAAAAGATAACAATTCCACAATTTAATCCATCAAACCTGTCTGGACATGGTAAAATTTATAGATATTCTAATTGGAGGGTACACCTATGACCATAAAAGTAGGCATTAATGGATTCGGCCGCATTGGCCGCCAGGTTCTCAAAGCGATCAATGAATACCACGCCGGTGAAGTTGAGGTCGTGGCTGTAAATGATCTTTTTGATACCAAAACAAATGCGCACTTGTTCAAATATGATTCGAATTACGGAATTCTGCCTGTGCAAATTGAGGCAAGAGAAAACGAACTGATCGTAGACGGCAAGACGATCAAGGTCTTTGCTGAAAAAGACCCCAGCCTGCTGCCCTGGAAAGACCTGGGAGTAGATATCGTTGTGGAATCCACCGGCGTGTTCACGGATGCCAAGGGCGATCCCGCCAAAGGCAAAGCAGGCGCGATTGTTCATATAGAAAAGGGCGGCGCCAAAAAAGTGATCATCACCGCACCCGCTAAAAACGAAGACCTTACCCTGGTGCTGGGGGTGAACGACAGCTGGTATGATCCCGCGAAACATCATGTGATTTCCAACGCATCGTGCACCACCAACTGCCTGGCGCCGGCAGCCAAGGTTGTTCATGATAAATTTGGCATTGTACACGGCATGATGACCACAATTCACTCTTACACCAATGATCAGGTCATCCTGGACCAGGGACACAAAAAAGAAATGCGCCGCTCGCGTGCAGCCGGCTTGAATATCATCCCTACCACTACCGGGGCGGCAAAAGCGCTGGCACTGGTCATCCCTGAGCTCAAAGGAAAATTTGACGGTTTTTCACTGCGCGTTCCAACTCCCACCGTATCTATTGTGGATTTTGTCGCGATCATTGAGAAAACAATCACCAAAGAAGAACTGAATGCAGCTTTTATTGAAGCAGCCAATGGTTCTCTGAAGGGAATCCTTGGATATACCAACGGTCAGTACGGTGATCCGCTCGTTTCAATGGACTTCAAGGGCGATTCACGCTCTTCGATCGTTGACCTGCCCACCAATATGGTGATGGGCGGAAATATGGTAAAGGTTGTAGCCTGGTATGATAACGAATGGGGTTACTCCTGCCGGACCGCTGACCTGGCCGCGATGCTGGGTAAGAAGTTATAGCCAATATAACCGGGGAGCAGCCTCCCGGGGTTCCGTGAACCACATGATGCGCAACTGGTGAACCGCCCGGGTTGCGCATCTTACCTTAAACAGGAGGACAGAAAATGTTTGATAAAAAGACAATTCGGGATATTGATGTGCAAGGTAAAAAGGTATTGGTCAGGGTGGATTTCAATGTGCCTTTGAATGAAAACGGGGTTGGTGACGATACGCGCATCAGGGCAGCGCTGCCAACCATCCAGTACCTGCTGGAAAATGGAGCAGCGGTGATCCTGTGCTCTCACCTGGGGCGTCCAAAGGGAGGACCGGAAGCCAGGTATTCACTGAAACCGGTAGCTGACCATTTGGCTGGTCTGATGGGAAAACCGGTTAAATTTGCGACCGATTGCATTGGACCAGAAGCCAAAGCCGCGGCTGATGGACTTGCTGCGGGTGAGGTTCTGGTATTGGAGAACACACGTTTTCACGCGGAAGAAGAGAAGAATGATCCGGCGATGGCAGAACAACTGGCCGGACTGGCGGACCTGTTTGTGAACGATGCCTTTGGGACAGCCCACCGCGCGCATGCGTCCACCGAAGGCGTAACGCATTTCCTACCGGGTGTGGCGGGCTTCCTACTCGAGAAGGAGATCAAGTATCTCGGTCAGGCTATCGCCGATCCAAAACGGCCATTTGTGGCAATTATGGGTGGAGCAAAAATCAGCGACAAGATTGGTGTTATCAAGCACCTGCTGGTAAAAGCAGAAGCCATTCTCATTGGGGGTGGCATGGCAAACACGTTTTTCAAAGCCCAGGGTTTGGCTATGGCGGATTCGCTGGTTGAGGATGATTCCTTGGTTATCGCCGGTGAATTGCTTAGAGAATCAGGCGGAAAATTGCATTTGCCAGTGGATGTTGTGCTGGCGGACAAATTTGAGGCGGAAGCTGCGAGCAAAATTATCCCTGTTGGCGACGTACCCGATGGCTGGCGCGTGCTGGATATCGGACCAGAAACGGTGAGGGCTTACAGTGAGGTTATTCACGGGGCAGGTACCGTGGTTTGGAACGGCCCGATGGGCGTTTTTGAGTTCTCCAAGTTCGCCGAAGGTACTTTTGGCGTGGCCAAAGCAGTTGCTGAAAGTGACGCCGTGAGCATCATCGGCGGTGGTGAATCGGTGGCGGCAATCCAACAATCAGGGTTGGCTGACCAGATCACGCACATTTCCACCGGTGGCGGAGCCTCGTTGGAGATGCTGGAAGGACTTGAACTACCGGGTGTGGCAGCGCTGCAGGACAAGTGAAATCCTGCTCTAATCTGGACAGAACGCAAGGGATAAGGTAGAATTCCTGCGCCACCTAAACAGTGCTTACCCTCGACCCTCGCACTGACGGTTTTTATTTGGAGGAACAAGTTGGCTAATATCAAATCAGCAATAAAGCGCAACAAGCAAAATGAAAAAC
>CAYMGO010000028.1:0-25222 GCA_964390015.1 uncultured Anaerolinea sp.
TACTCTGACCCGCTTAAAGACGCCGGCGCGGCAGTGGCGTTAAGCGGAGACAGCGGCGACAGAATTTCAGAAGCCGCATGGTTGTACAACAACAACCGCGTTGCTTACCTTTTCATCACCTACACTGACGAACCAGCACGCGACGTGCTCCTTTGGGCAGCCCAACAGGAGGGTATTCCTGCTGAGCATGTTCTGGTCACCGAAATGCAGGTATCCAATACGGTCGATGAAGCGCGCGCGATACGTGCCCTGGCAAAAGAGCGTGAATTAACGTCACTGATTGTCATCACCGACCCCTTCCACACGCTGCGAACACGTGTCATTTTCCGCAACGAACTGAAAGGGAGTGGCATCGATGTACAGGTACGGCCGGTAGTGGGGCACTGGTACCGCTCCACCACCTGGTGGCGCACAGCTGAGGGCAGGCGATTAACACTGGAGGAATACATGAAGATCCTCCTGTATTTCTTTGGTAAATATTGACACACCGGAAGATTGACAGCAAATTCCTGCGGCATTCATATATAATAATCATATGTCAAAACACAAATTACCACTCGTTATTGGAATCGCCGGCGGGTCAGGCTCAGGAAAAACCACAGCAGCTGAGATCATTCTAAAAAAAGTTGGCGCTCACCGTATTGCCTACCTGCAGCACGATTCGTATTACCGGGAGTTAACCAGCCTGCCGTTGAACCAGCGTAGAGAGGTTAACTTTGACCACCCTGATTCGCTTGAATCCGACCTGATGCGCGAGCACATCCTGACATTGAAAGATTGGAAACCGATAGAGGTGCCACTGTACGACTTTACCACCCACAGCCGCACCAATGAAACCCTTCATGTTGAGCCAAGGCGTGTGATCCTGGTGGAAGGCATCTTAATCTTTGCTGAGCCGGCGCTGCGCTCCCTTTTCGATGTCAAGATCTTTGTCGATACAGACGCTGATATCCGCTTTATCCGCCGACTCAAGCGGGATATTGATGAACGCGGGCGCACCACTGATATGGTGGTTAAGCAGTATCTCACAACAGTTAGGCCGATGCACCTGGATTTTGTTGAACCATCTAAACGTTACGCCGACGTGATCATCCCTGAAGGGGGATTGAACGAAGTTGCCATGGACATGGTCATTGCCCGTATTGAATCCATGCTGCACGAAGACACCTCTTCATGAAAAAACTGAGCGGCTGGCGCCTGACGGTTGTCAGGATCCTGGTGCTCCTGGTCGTCATTGCATTGACCGTTTTACTGGTGCTAAACCGTGACCGCGTCAAAGAGCTCGAAGCGCTGGGTTACCCGGGAATCTTTTTAGTATCTCTCCTCTCGAATGCAACTCTCATCCTGCCGGTTCCGGGTGTATTGTTCACCTCAGCGATGGGTGCAGTCTTCAATCCCTACTGGGTGGCGCTGGCTGCCGGGACGGGTGCTACACTGGGTGAACTCTCAGGGTATGCAGCCGGTTTTAGCGGTCAGGGTGTCATCGAGAATAAAAATTGGTACACAAAGGTGACCGAGTGGATGAAAAAGTACGGTGGTCTCACCGTGCTTGTGCTGGCGTTTGTTCCGAACCCCGTATTTGATATTGCCGGTATGGTAGCTGGAGCGCTGCGCATGCCCTTGTGGAAGTACCTGCTCTTCAGCTGGATTGGCAAGACTGCCAAGATGCTGCTTTTCGCACTGGGCGGAGCCGGCATACTGGGAATTTTCGGGGAATCCTGACCTTTGATCTGTCAGAAATTATAAAACGGGATGTTAAAGAACATCCCGTTTTGTCGTCTCACCTATTACTTCGGCGGGGTCTAAACCAGCCAACCCAACTGCAACTCGTTTAGTCTCTCTGCGGTTGGCACGCCTTCGCTGGTCCATTTCAGAGTCTCATAATGCTGGTCAATCGCTTTTTCCAGCAGATCCCTATCGACTGCCACACCAGCCGAAGGACCCACGCCGACAAGCGGTTTGAAGAACTTTTCGGGCAGCTTGTCGTCTTTTCGGGAGAATCCTTCACGCGTGTTGAACACCCGGAACATCTGGATACGTCGTTCTCCAACCCGCATTAATTCATCCATGGTCACGTCCCAACCAGTCGACGCGTTTACCAGGTCGAGTGTTTCTGATGGACCGTAAAGCGTCCAAGCCGGTCCAAAAACGAATTGGCAGAGGGTGAGCGTGTCTAAAAGGCTATAGAAAATGTGAGAGAGCGTGGCGAACTTCACTTTCTCTGGGCCAAAATCACCTTCCGGGGGGGCGCCTTTCAGATCTAACAGAGCCAGTCTCTCAAGGTAAAGCTCTGAAGTTCCTGCTTCATACATCCAGTCGTGCTCGCTGGACTGATGATCGGCGCCGAAGGCGTTTACCGCATAAATGAGCGCCAGAGATTTCTTGACCTGCGGCATATGAGCAGGGGCTTCCTGGTTCTTGACTGTGATCAGGCATTCCCTGGCTTTTTCTCCCCAGGCCTCCGCCGTCCTGGCTGAACCTGTTGAAAGGAGTACGCCCAGGGGAGTCGAACGGTTGACAATCTGGTCCAGCACCGCCAGCATTGCTTTGGTGTTGCCGAATTTCAATTCGATGCCGCCAGTCTCTTTTGTTGTGATGAAGCCTTTTTCAAAGCATTCCATCGCAAACGCGATCGTCGCACCGCAGGTGATGGTATCCACACCGTGGTCGTTGCAAATCTGATTGGCGTAACTGATGGCTTCCAGGTCATCGATGCCGCAGTAAGAACCAAAGGTACCGATGGTCTCGTACTCGGGACCCCCGTAAACTGGTTCAACCTTGTAGCCATCCTTTTCGGCTTCGACCATACGCTTGCAGCGCACCGAGCAGGAAAAACAGGTATCTGATTTCTTCAGTATCGTGGCGGTCATGGTCTCACCGGTCACCTTATCCACACCTTCAAACTGACCTTCGCTGTAGTTCCTGGTGGGAAAGGTGCCCAACTCGTTTTGATATCCCACGACCGAGGCAGTGCCGTGCTGTGCCAGCCCATCGACATCGGGGTTCTCTTTGACATCTTTCGCCCCCTGCCTGGCAAGTTCCGTCAACCTGGCGGGGTTGGCCGTGGCAACTTTGTTGCTGCCGCGCACAACGACTGCCTTGAGGTTTTTGCTGGCCATCACCGTGCCCATGCCGGTGCGGCCGTTGTTGCGGTTGACCATGTTGATGATGCTGGAGAAAAGCACGCCTTTCTCAGCCGCTGGTCCCGCCTGGGCGACCTGCGCTTTAGCGTCTCCAACTTCCTCCTTCAACATGGCGTCAACCACCTTGGTTGACTTTCCCCACAGGTGAGAGGCGTCGCGCAGTTCAGCTTCTCCGTTGTGAAGCCATAGATAAACCGGTTTTGGAGCTTTCCCGCGGAATACGATGCCATCAAAGCCGGCAAATTTCAGTTCAGCTGGAAAGAACCCTCCAGCCTGTGAATCGCCAATCCCACCGCTGGTGGGGGATTTGGCGTTGACAGAAATGCGGCTTTGTCCTGGAACGGGAACCCCTGTGACCACTGAGTCCATAAATGTGAGAATGTTTTCGGGAGAAAGTGGGTCGATCCCGGGCTTCATTTCCTTGAGGATGTAATACATTCCCATCGCACCGCCGCCCATGTAGGTGCGGTAAAAATCTTCCGGTGGTTTTTCTATGGTAAGTTTCTGATTTGTTAGGTCGACATGTAAAATCACTCCAGTATAACCAAATGGCATTTTATCCTCCGTGTAGGTGTGAAATATGCGGTCAGCTTTCCTGGTAAACCCTGAGGTCAAGTATAATTTTACAGGAATTAAAAAAAATGGCAATTACCAACTGTAACAAAATTGTCATCAGGTTTAATTACTGAGAGAATAAATGCCAGTTAATGTGAAGTTCTCCGGAAAAGTGCGTGAATATTCGAAAGTACAGGAAGTCAACCTGGAATTGGATGACCCCATGGATGTTTCAGGCTTGTTAACCGAAGTGATCAGGTATTATCCTGAAATTGAGAGAATAAAAAAGTACCTGTTTGTATCGATCAACGGAAAATTGGCCACCCGTGACCGCGCGATCAGCCGAGGGGATGAGGTGATGTTGTTCTTTCGACCGGGCGGGGGATGAATAGAACTTAACATTCCATCATGGAATGCACTTGATCCATTTATTTTGCTGTGGAATCTGCAACAGTTTTAACCAGGCCAGCCGATAAGCCGCATTCTGTAACCTGGAAAGGTATGCGCGTCGCACGGTTTCTAGGTCGATGGTCATCTCTCTTGGCCGGATGTCACCACCCGGCTCGTGCAGCCTACCCGGAACTCATAAGAAAACGGGCCGTTTCCCTCCGCCGAAGCGGATTTGGTCCCTGCTTGGCCTTGCTCCAGTTAGGGGTTGCCTGGCCGCTGCATTACGGCAGCGCCGGTGGTCTCTTACACCACCATTTCACCCTTGCCCTTGCGGGCGGTATGTTTCTGTGGCCCTGTCCGGCGGGTTCTCCCGAAGGATCCCCGCCCCGGGCGTTACCCGGTAACCTGCCCTGTGGAGTGCGGACTTTCCTCGACGCTGATCGCTCAACGCCGCGACCATCTGGCTGGCCTGATATTTCCATGATACCTTCTCAAGCCTGGTTCGTCAATCTTAAAAAACCGGCACTGAGGTTCAATAAAGGTAAAATAAATATGTCTCAACTATCTGCTGTAAGCGCAGATCACCTGCGAAAAAATGAATCGAGGAAATAATGCGAAAACCATTTGTGGCTGGAAACTGGAAGATGAACAAGAATGTAGAGCAGGCGAGTATACTCGTCCAACAATTGCTGCCGGGATTGCAGCAGGTGCCCGAAGTGGAGCGGGTGATTTGCCCGCCTTATACTTCATTGATGATCCTCTCAGCCCAGTTGAGTGGAACTGGTGTCGGTATCGGAGCACAAAACATGCATTGGGCAGAATCTGGCGCATACACCGGGGAGATTTCTCCGCAAATGGTTCGCGAGTTCTGTGATTACATCATCATTGGACACTCTGAGCGGCGGGCGTACTTTGGAGAGACTGACGAGAGCGTAAACCGCAAGTTAAAATCCGCGCTGGCGTTAGGGTTGATCCCAATCGTGTGTATCGGCGAAACACTTGAAGAATATGAGTCCGGCGTGACCGGTGAAGTAATCACCCGCCAGGTGCTGGAGGGGTTCAAGGACATCGAACCCAACCTGGCGTCATTGATCGTGGTTGCGTATGAACCAGTCTGGGCAATTGGTACAGGTAGAGCCGCCACTGCCGAAGGCGCGAATGCTGTGCTGAAAGACATCATCCGCCCCGCGCTGGCGCAACTATTCGGCTCCGGATTGGCGCAGAACCTGCGCATCCTGTACGGTGGGTCGGTGAACGCTGCAAACGCTGCTGAGTTTTTCCATCAGCCTGAAATTGACGGCGCGCTGGTGGGCGGCGCCAGCCTCAAGGTGGAGGAATTTGTCAAGATCGTTGAAGCCGCAAGACCTTAAGTTTCTTGTTGCCTGATCGATGAAGAGAGACCCGGGCTATTGTCCGGGTCTCTACGATTTCTAGGCTGTGCCAAATTCCCTGTCGCCGGCGTCACCAAGGCCTGGCAAAATGTATCCGACGTTATTCAGACGTTCATCCACTGCGGCGAGATAGATGGGAACCTCGGGATGGGCAGCGGTCATGGCGGCGATTCCCTCTGGAGCGCCAATGATACCCACGAACTTGATCTTTTTCACACCCCAGCGTTTCAACACATCCACGGTAGCGGTAGCCGAGCCGCCTGTTGCCAGCATGGGGTCAAGGATCAGGCATACAGATACGGTTGGTTCGGTTGGCAGCTTGTTGTAGTATTCAACCGGTTTGAGCGTGTTTTCATCGCGGTAGATGCCGATGTGCCACACTTCAGCCCCTGGCATCAATTCCCAAAAGCCCTCAACCATGCCCAACCCGGCGCGCAGGATGGGAACCAGACCGATCTTTTCTTTCAGAGCACGACCCTTAGCCATTGCCAGCGGGGTGCTTACGCTTATATCTTCTGTCATCAGGTCCGCGGTGGCTTCGTAGGCCAGCAATCCGGCAATCTCGCGTACAAGTTCGCGGAATTTCTTGGGTTCTGTGTTGGCATCGCGCAATTTTGCCAGTTTGTGAGCGACCAAAGGGTGGGGGGATACGAAAACGTTTGACATGAACGCTCCTTAAAGATTTACATCATTATAGCGCTAATTAAAAACTGGCGTTATATCTTCGATAAACAATCCACTTGGGCTTTCGGAGAGTGTATAATGGGGACTATGGCAGGTGCTGATGACCGAATTACCAACCCTAAACCGCGAGTAGACGACCGTCTTGATACTGTGCTGCGCCCATCCAGCCTGAAGGAGTTGATTGGCCAGGACCAGGTACGGCAGAACCTCGAAATTCTGATTGCGGCGGCGAAAGGGCGCAAGGAATGCCTTGACCACGTGTTGTTCTATGGACCACCCGGCCTGGGTAAGACGACACTGGCGTACATCCTGGCGAACGAGATGGGAGTGAATATCAAGATCACTTCAGGCCCTGCTATTGAACGCACCGGCGACCTGGCAGCCATCCTGACCAACCTGCGGGAAGGGGATATTCTCTTCATCGATGAGATCCACCGGTTAGGACGTTCAATTGAAGAGGTTCTCTACCCGGCGATGGAAGACTTTTCACTGGATATTATCATCGGCAAGGGACCCTCAGCGCGGTCACTGCGCCTCAAACTGCCACGTTTCACCACGATTGGTGCCACCACACGCCTGGCGCTGGTCACTGCGCCGCTGCGCGCACGTTTTGGAGCGGTTTACCGCCTGGATTACTATGACCTGGACGCCATGCGCGAGATCGTGCGGCGCGCGGCGGGTTTACTTAAAGTTGACAGCGATGAAACTGGAATCGAGGAGATTGCCCGCCGGGCGCGGGGCACCCCGAGGGTGGCTTTACGCCTTTTACGCCGTGTGCGAGATTTCACACAGGTGCGTTCCAACGGCGTCATCACCCGTGATTCGGCCATCAATGCGCTCGACCTGTTGGCTGTAGATATTATGGGGTTGGATGATGTGGACAGGCGTGTACTCAAGACCATCATCGAAAAATACAACGGCGGCCCGGTAGGGCTGGCGACGATTGCTGCTTCGATCAGTGAGGAAGCAGACACGATCATGGATGTGGTCGAACCCTACTTACTGCAGCTGGGTTATATTGACCGCACACCACAGGGGCGCGTGGCTACCCCATTGGCATATGAGCACCTGCAGCTCCCTTACAAACAAAAAGACGACCAACCACGCCTGATCCCCTGAGTATGCAGACTTCCGATTTCGACTACCACTTACCGCTTGAGTACATCGCTCAGACGCCCATTGAACCGCGTCATGATTCGCGTCTGTTGCTAATGCGGCGCGGTCTGGAAATGTACGAAGACAGTTTCTTTCATCAGATAGGTACTTTCCTCGACCCTGGCGATCTCCTGGTCATCAACCAGACCAGGGTCATCCCGGCGCGTCTGCACGCCCGAAAAAACAGCGGCGGCCGGGTTGAGTTGCTGCTCCTCAAGCAGCGCGAGCCGGATTTGTGGGAAGCCCTGGTGGGCGGAAAAGGACTGCGCAAAGGCGTGCGGGTCCAGGTGGAAAGTGGGCCTGAGGTGGATATTGTTGAAGAACTTGAGGGCAGCGAAAGGCTGATCCGCTTTCTCACTCCGGTAGATAAGCTGCTGCCGGCGATCGGTGAGATGCCCCTGCCACCTTATATTCACGAGAGATTAGCGGTTCCTGAGCGCTACCAAACGGTGTACGCCTCGGTTACAGGATCAGCTGCCGCGCCGACAGCCGGGTTGCACTTCACACCCTGGCTGATCAATGAACTTGGAAAAAGCAGCATCCGCTTCGCGCGGGTGACGCTGCATGTGGGGTTGGATACCTTTGCGCCTGTGACTGAAGCCGATCCTGCCGAACACAAGATTCACACCGAATGGTGCGAGCTTACAAATGGAGCCGCCGATCTCATCAATAGCACAAAAGAGTCTGGTGGTAGAGTTGTCGCGGTGGGCACCACCAGCGTGCGTACACTTGAAAGTGCGGCTATCGCGAGCCGGCAACCCGGAAGGGTGACACCTTACAAAGGCCAGACCGGACTTTTCATCCTGCCGGGTTTTGAGTTCAAGGTGGTGGACGCAATGGTGACCAATTTCCACCTGCCTAAATCAACCCTGTTAATGCTGGTGAGCGCTTTCGCGGGGCGGGAAAACATGCTAGGCGCTTACCAGGTTGCCATGCAGCGTGGTTACCGCTTCTATTCATTCGGTGACGCCATGCTCATCCTCTAGGAGTGCCATTGCCCTGCCAGTTAAGCCTTGAGGAAGTAGAAAAGAAAATCACCACCTGCAAAATCTGCCCGCGACTGGTCGCCTGGCGCGAAAAAGTGGGCGAGGTAAAAAGGCGCGCTTTTCTGGATCAGACTTACTGGGCCAGGCCGGTTCCCGGTTTTGGAGACCCCGCCGCCCGGGTGCTGGTGGTTGGCCTGGCACCGGGAGCACACGGTTCTAATCGTACCGGGCGCATGTTCACCGGTGATGCCTCCGGGGATTTCTTGTACCCGGCATTGAATCGGGCTGGTCTTGCCAGCCAACCCTTCGCTACAGCGATGGATGATGGGTTAACCCTGAATAAAATTTTCATCACCGCGGTCTGCCGCTGCGTGCCACCCGAAAATAAACCCCTCCCGGTGGAGATTGCGAATTGCCTGGGCTACTTGAGTAGTGAAATGGCGTTGTTACCGCGTCTTGAGGGGATAGTCGCGTTGGGAAAGATCGCGTTTGACACTATCGCGAAGCTGGTTAATATTTCGGGAGATAACAAAGTTCCTGTCTGCTTTGGGCATGGGGTACTGGTGCAACCTAACGAGAATGCCCCCTGGTTGATTGGATCGTATCACCCCAGCCGCCAAAACACGCAAACCGGCAGGTTGACCGCCCTGATGTTTGATCAGATCTGGGAAGAGGTGGTTAAGTTGTTGGGGTAATGGTTACTTGTGCGCCAGGAACCACACCCGACTTGAATGATTTACCAGCGGGGTGATCGGGTCGAGGCTGCTCACTTTATCCACCACGTGTAAACCGGCGTATTCCAGGCAGGATTCGATCTCAGCGATCGAAAAACCGCGTTCTACGTGTTTCTCTTCAAACTTTTCCCATTTATCATCCACCTTCACAAACCAGGTGATCTTCACACATCCCATATTTTTTTCAAAATCATAACTGGTGCGGTGCAGTTCAAGCAGGTCCTTGGTTTCCTGCTGCACGTAACAGCGGCTCTTTTGCCAATCCACTGCCAGACCGTAAATGGTATTCATGTCAAACAGGAACCAACCATTAGGTTTTAGTGAACGGGAAATGTTGTTGAAAGCCGATTGCAGGTCGTTATTCGAGATCAGGTAATTGAGGCTGTCAAACCAGCAGGTCGCAAGGTCAAATTCATTCTGATAATCAATGAAGCGCATGTCCTGTTTTTCAAAGTGGACATTCACTTTTTCATTTTTTGCCCTGTGATTGGCCAAGCGCAGCATTTCTTCTGACTGGTCCACACCGGTGACGGTCCAGCCCTTTTTTGCCATTTCAACGCAAAAACTGCCTTCTCCGCAGGCGACATCCAGTAATTTTCGTGTGCCATTCGTGAGAACTTTGTATTTCTTCATAACTGCGGGGAGAATTGCAGCCATTCTTTGCGATAGATTTGGGTACTCTCCGCTGGCGTAAACCCTGGCGAACCTGTCGTAAAGTTTCATTTTTCTCCTCTGCTACCGGTTGAATCTGTCCTGCCTGGATAATTATTACCACACTTGATTTGATTTGAACATGCTGGCATAACCGGCACTGATTACAACTCTGCAAACAAAGAGACAGCGGCGTGCGCCGCTGTCTCTTTAATTATGTGGAGGGGAGAATTAATACGCTTTCAACGCTGACCAGCCGGCGTAAGCAGCAGTTTCACCCAGCTCGGCCTCAATGCGCAGCAGCTGGTTGTACTTCGCCACACGGTCGGAACGGGCAGGGGCACCCGTCTTGATCTGCCCGGTGTTAAGAGCCACCGCCAGGTCAGCGATGGTGGAATCTTCTGTCTCGCCTGAACGGTGTGATGTGACCGCCCGCCAACCCGCCCGGTGACAGGTCTCAACTGCTTCGATCGTCTCTGTGAGCGAGCCGATCTGGTTAACCTTTACGAGCAATGCGTTGCAGGCTTTCTCTTTAATGGCGCGCTTCACGCGCTCGGTGTTGGTGACCAGCAGGTCATCACCGACGATCTGCACTTTGTCACCGATCTCTTTTGTCAACAGCTTCCAAGACTCCCAGTCATCCTGCGCCAGGCCATCCTCCAGTGAGACAATGGGGTACTGCCTGAGCCAGTTTAACCAGAACTCAACCATCTGCTCACCGGTGAGCTTCTTGCCTTCTTTGCGCAAGTTGTACGTTTTGCTTTCTTCATCATAGAATTCCGAGGCTGCGGGATCGAGGGCTATGGCGACCTCTTCGCCAGCCTTGTAACCGGCTTTTTCAATGGCTTCGAGAATGACCTCGACCGCCTCGTTGTTGGCTTTCAAAGATGGGGCGTAACCGCCTTCGTCTCCCACAAGCGTGGGATAACCGCGAGATTTCAGTACACCTTTCAGCGCCTGGTAAATTTCACTTCCCCAACGCAGACCTTCTGCAAAGGAAGGCGCGCCCAGGGGCATGACCATGAACTCCTGCGCGTCTGTGGATTGCCAGCCGGTGTGGGCGCCGCCGTTGAGGATGTTCATCATCGGCACAGGCAGCACATGAGCGTACACACCGCCAATATAACGGTATAAGGGCAATTCCAGTGCGTTCGCCGCGGCTTTGGCCACCGCCAGGCTGACACCCAAAATGGCGTTAGCGCCGAGGCGTGATTTATTGGGGGTGCCGTCCAGTTCGATCAACATCTGATCGATGGCTTTCTGGTCAGCTGCATCCCACCACAGCAGATTCTCAGCGATTTCGCCGTTCACATGCTCAACAGCAGAGAGTACACCCTTACCGTTGTAACGTTTCTTATCACCATCGCGCATTTCGAGCGCTTCGTGGATGCCGGTCGATGCCCCGGAAGGTACCGCTGCGGTTCCAACAGATCCATCTTCAAGGATAACCCTTACCTCTACCGTGGGATTTCCACGCGAATCGAGGATCTCAATTCCTTCAACTGATGCGATTTCCATTTTATTGACCTTTCCCATTTTTCTGGTTAGATGACATATTTTTTAGAAGCGGACGTAAGTATAACGAATATTTTCAAATTAAGGGTCATCGACACAGCAGTTGCCGCAACTTTTCTACAACACGCCGGGTGGATCGACCATCGTTGAAGGTACAGATCTCGCTGACGATCTTTTTGCGGCCTTCGGCTTTTGCAGCCGGGTATTCAAACCCGTCGTTGACCGCCCGGATCATTTCAGCGCGTGAGTTGACAAGGTCCAAACCACCTGAGTTGGTAATGGGGATGTAATGCTCCCGTATGTAAAGCTCCTTGAGCACGCGGTCGTATTTTCCGCGTTTTCCCGGGTCGTAAGCAGGACCAACCTGCGGGCGGTCAAAGATCGCGCCATCAACCGTCAGCGTGGATGAGGAATTGATCTGCACCGCGCAATGCGCCAGCGTCGAACAAAGTTGTTCGATATCACCCTGTGTGATGTTGATCTGCCCACGGCTCTCGTTGGCCTGCCAACTGCGATCGATCCAGGTGTTCTTCACCCCACTCAAAACCTCCTGCCAGCGGCCGGCAATATCCCCGGGGTGCCGCCGGAAGAGGATGAGAGGGTTCGCGGGAACTTCTTCGGCTGAAATGGCCTCATCAAGTTGTTTTAAAAACAGTGGTTCATTAGGGACGATCTTGTGCGTCCCCCCGCCAAAGAGGATGACAGGCCTGGATGCGGGGAGTTCCAGTGTTGAGCGCCATTGAGCTTCTGGCATGACGTAAGATGGATCATAGTAAAAATCGAACTGCGGAGGTCCGGAAATGGTAATCTGGTCGGGAATAATCTCAGGGTAAGCACGCAGCAATTCATCGTGGTTGTAGTGGTTCCATACCAGGTAGTGATCAAAGGAAACCGGCAGCCGAGTGCGGCTGGTGACGTTATCAAATGAGAGGATGGATGTGAATCGGGTGATACCGCGTTTTTGCGCGCAACGCAACAATGGTTCCTCTTTATTGACGAAGGGGGTTATCGAGAATATCGCGTTTGGCTTTGCCTGGTCAAGGATGGCATCGAATTCGTGGTAATTCGTATCCGTCCAGAACAGTGTTTCTTCCTCTTTCAGCAGGTGGGGAATACGGGCTGGATTGGCGGTTTTTATCCGGTTTGTGAGGATTTGGATTTCGTAATTGAATCTTTCTCTAAAGGCCAGTAGAGACCCTTCACGGCGGATGTCGATCTCGGTGGTGTTGGTCTTGCGGTAATGTTTGTGCCAGAAGTTGATCAGCTCCCTGGTTTCTTTAAACCGCGGGCTGAAATCAAAATTCGGCACATGAAAAATTTCAGCTCCGAGGCGCTTGAACTCGGTTTCGAGTTCCGGATCCTCCCAGCTAAGTGCGATCAGCGGCTGTGTAAATTCACTCAGTGAAGCCAGCATTCCTGTTCTGAGGATATAACGCACAGAAAAGTGGGTGAAAATTGGGATCAATAACCTGGGTTTTGGCATACAAACTCCGGGATACGGGGTTTTTACCGGGTATCCATGATGATTTAACGACGTGAGTATTATATCCGCATATGAGCGACTTAACGTTTGTACAGAAGCGGCGGATCAGTGTATTCGACACCGGCTTTGACCGCCGCAGCGCGCAGGAACGCAAGGAAGAGCGGGTGAGGGCGGGTGGGGCGTGAGAGGAACTCAGGGTGGAATTGTGTTCCCAGCATGAAAGGATGGTCTTTGAGTTCTACAATCTCGACCAAGGTCTTATCCGGGGATAAGCCTGAATACACCATTCCATTCTGCGCGAATTGCTCACGGTACTGGTTGTTGAACTCAAAGCGATGGCGGTGGCGTTCTTCAACCTTTTTGATCCCGTAGGCTTTGGCTGCGATGGTTCCCGGCTGCAGGACGCAGGGGTAAAGCCCCAGCCGCATTGTGCCGCCCATATCTTTTATGTTCTGCTGCTCCGGCATCAGGTCGATGACCGGGTGCGGGGTGGAGATGTCAAACTCAGAGGAATTGACCTGATCTGAATCAAGGACATGTCTTCCGAACTCCACGCACATCAACTGCATCCCCAGGCAAAGGCCAAAGTAAGGCACCTTGTTGTTGCGGGCAAAATGTGCGGCAGTGATCTTTCCCTCAATTCCCCGGCTGCCGAACCCGCCTGGAACAATGATTCCGCTGACATCCTCCAGCGAATCCAGGTTTTTCCCTTTTTCAAGGTCGGCAGAATGAACCCATTTGAGATCCAGCTCCAAGCCCAGGGAGAGTGAGGCGTGTTTCAGCGCTTCACGCACACTGATGTAAGCATCGTGGAGCTCAACATATTTACCTACAAGCGCGATGGATACTTTTGGTTTTTTACGATTGGTTTCACTGACCAGGGTCTCCCAACCGCTCATGTCAGGCTGCTGTTTTGGCTCGAGGTTAAAACGCTCCATCAGGTAATCACCGACTTTGGCTTTTTCAAGCAGTAACGGGATCTCGAACAAGCTTGGGGCTGTGACCATGGGAATGACAGCGCGTTTTTCAACATCGCAAAACTGGGCGATCTTGTCTCTTAGGCTATCCTGAACCGGCTGATCGCTGCGGGCTACGATCATGTCTGGAGCGATACCGATCGATCGTAATTCAGCCACCGAATGCTGTGTAGGCTTGGTCTTGATCTCATCTGTGGCACCAATGTAAGGCAGCCAGGTGACATGGATGTAAACCGTGTTCTCCCTGCCCAGATCGGAGCGAAGCTGGCGCAACGCTTCAAGGAAAGGCAAGCTTTCGATATCTCCCACAGTGCCGCCCACTTCTACAAGGACGATATCAGCACCGGTCGACTTGGACACCAGGCTGATGCGGCGTTTGATCTCGTTGGTGATGTGGGGGATCACCTGGATTGTGCCGCCCAGGTAATCTCCGCGGCGTTCCTTGGCGATGACTTCTGCGTATACCTGGCCGGTGGTGATGTTGCATACCCGGTTCAAGCGGATGTCGATGAAACGCTCGTAATGCCCCAGGTCAAGGTCGGTCTCGGCTCCGTCATCCAGCACAAAAACCTCGCCGTGCTGATATGGACTCATGGTTCCGGGGTCAACGTTAATATATGGATCAAGTTTTTGAACCGCGACCTTATAGCCGCGTTCCTTGAGGATCAGGCCAATCGCGGCTGCGGTCACCCCTTTACCAACCGAACTCACAACACCGCCTGTGACGAAGATGTATTTTGTGGTCATGGTCTTCTCCTGTTGGTTATATAAAAGAAGCGAGGAGGGTGGTTTATCCTTGTCCTCCTCGGTTCGTTTTTCAAATGCTTACTGTGTGACACAGCATGGTCAGTGGTCGCATATTGTCCATTTCTACGAAAAGTGTATCATATCTCATAATTGTGTGCAAAAGAAAAACCATCCGGGGGGATGGTTTTTTTTCATCTTAGTTGGTCTGGATCTTGTTTTCCAGGGTGCGGGCGAGGATCTCCTCTTGCTCCGTGGAGCCGGCTTTCTCCTTGCGGATATCCTGTTTTCTTTTCTTATCTTTGGCCTTCTCCATGGCGGCGCGCATTGCCAGTTCCATGTAGGTGGGTTCAGGTTCCGCGGTTTCATTCATCGAGTCAAGCACTGCCGAGCTATCCAAATCCGCTTTTTGTCGCGGTTTCCTTGTGGTTTTCTTTTCACGCCGTGGGGCATCCATTTTGGCTGCCGTGGGAGTTGGTTTTTCTTCCTCAACCTTTTCAGGTTCAGGTTGAATGGCTTTCATGCTCAATTTGATCTGTTTCTTGCGCCGGTTGACATCGATGATCTGGGCTTCGATGTCATCGCCTTCTTTGACGACATCCGAAGGAACCTTCACGTAACCGTGCGCCATTTCGCTGATGTGCACCAGGCCGGGTCTTTCGGCACCAATCTCGACGAAAGCACCAAACTTCTCAAGGCGGACAACCTTGCCTTTGACGGTATCGCCAACCTTGATCTCACGCCATTCAAGGTCAAGGGGTTTGATCATGGTCATTTCGATGCGTTCCTCGCCATCTTTACGGGTGAGCTTTTTAACCCAAACATCAATCTCATCACCAGTTTTGAGGATCTCATCGACCTTTTTGTTCTGTGTATTTTCAGGTGCAACGATCTGTGAAACATGAAGTAGTGCAGGTTTGCTGATACCGATATCAAGCACGGCTCCGGCAAGGCTCACCTTCACAACCCGGGCTTTGAACGGCATTTTTGGTTCAATTATCTGGTTTTCTTGCGTTTCAGCGGTCATATCCATCGAATTCTCTTTCATCTCGTTAGTTAGCGAAAAAAGATTATACCCCCTGCGGGGAGTAATGTCAATTAACAGACTGTCTTTTTGGTACCGAATACCTAATTTCCATCACTTAGAAGGATCTCAATCGCCTTTTCCAACTGGGGATCACGCCCGGCTTCGATGTCTTCATCCGTGATCTCAACGATGAAATCAGGGGTAAGTCCGATTTCGTGGATCAGCCTGCCGCTTGGCGTTAACCAGCGGGCTATCGTCACTTTGACCGCACCTTGTTCGTCATCCAGAGGAATCCAGTTTTGTACCGATCCCTTTCCGTAGGTGGGGGTACCCACGATCTTGCCGCGCTGGTAATCCTGAATCGCGCCGGCGGTGATCTCAGAAGCGGAGGCTGAGCCATTGTTAACCAGCACTACCAGCGGGATTTCAGTGGCGAGTCCGCCGGGAATGGCTTCCAGTGTGACCTCTTCACCGTCGCCGAACCTTTCGATCATTACCACACCTGACCCGATGAACTGAGAGATGACCTCGATTGCCGTATCTACATAACCGCCGCCGTTATCGCGCAGGTCAAAGATGAGACCAACGGGTTCTTCAGCCAGTAATTCACGTAACGCCTGCTCCAGATCTTTGGCACTATCTTCACCAAACTGGAATAGAGCGATGTAGGCGATATTCCCTTCAAGCATACGGCTTTCGATATCGACAATCGTGATACGAGCGCGTACAATCGGAATAACCAACGTTGCTTCGGTTTCAGGCCGGCGGATAGTCAAAATCACAGTGGTACCTTCAGGACCCAGTACAGATTGCAGCACGATATTTGGATCTTTGCCAACAACACTTTCTCCATCAACGGCGATGATCTGATCACCGGTCTTCAACCCGGCAGCTTCGGCGGGTGAATCAGGCATGGGGCTGATAATGGTCAGAAATTCACCGCTCGTATCCACCCAGGCGCCAATACCTGTATATGATCCATCCAGGGGAGTTGATGCCTGAGTGTAATCTTCCGGGGTCATGTAACCGGAATGAATGTCGCCTAGGGAGTCGATCATGCCGCGAATGGCACCTCGCATGAGTTGCAGGTCATCCACAGGTTGATCTACGTACTGATCGTGAATGATGTCCCACGATTCCCAGAAGGGCTTAAATAATTCTTCGAGGTCCGTTGGTGTAGTGGATATGGTTGTCAGTGTTGGAGAGGGGGCAATTTCCGGTACCGGTGAGCTGACTGGTGCGAAGGTTTCAATTGTGGAAGCGGAGGGGATTAGCCAGCCCAGGATCACCCCGCCGGAAAATGCGCCGGCCAGCAACACGAGTGATGCTAAGATAAGCAGTATGATCCTGCCCGTTTGATTGGTGTTCATTCTTCTTCTCCTACTTTTAAAGTACCATTATCACTTTGAGGTTCATATTTGGAAGGCGTTCTTAATAAATCGACTCTTTCTGATAGTTCCTGTATTTTCCTGTTTTCTTCAGCAAAGGGGTCGCGAATGGAGTTTCCCGCGTTGCGCATGGCTGTGATCCATTTTTCTTCACGGCCTTTTTCTTTCAATCTGGAGAATAACGACACAAACAGGCTGATGATCAACAGCACGGTGAAAGTGATCAATACCCAACCCAATAGAGAGATCGTTCTGACCATCCGTCACCCCTCCGTTTGTTCTTCCTGCCAGGCGGGAATCACATCAGGCAGATCCAGAATGGATAATACTGCCGCGTCAGCGTGAGCACACCTGGTTTCAGTTCCCACCTGGATCGTGAAAAAACCCATTTCATGGGCTGTCTTAAGGTTGCGCGGCGAATCATCGATTACTACACAATTACCCGGAGCTTGAATTCCACTGATCTCCAGCGCTTTCCGGTAAGCCTCGGGGAGGGGTTTGCAGTGAGGTGTTATCTGAAGGATGTCAATGATCTCGGGAAAGAAATCTGTTATTCCCAGGATTGATAAAACCCGTTCGGCATGGTTCTGGCTGGCATTGGTAAAGATGATCTTGCGGCCTTGATAACCTGACAAGGTGTCAACCAGTACATCGTCTTTGCGTAAAAAGCGCTCGAGAGGAATGTCGTGCACAAAATCCAGAAAGGACCGTTCATCAATATCGTACAGCGTCTTCAGTCCACGCAGGGTTGTGCCGTATTCATAAAACAGATCGTTGCGAATTTTTCTTACCCCTTCGGGGGTAAAGCCCAGAGACTCGATGATAAAAGTATCCATGCGTTCACCAATGGCGTTCCATACCCCGCTGGTGGAAGGGTAGAGGGTATCATCCAGGTCGAAAAACATCGCTTCAAAACTCATAGCGGCTAGTATACTCTCAAATTGCCTGCCTGTTGCACGTTGTATCAGGTCAATTTGTGTAAGTTATAATTGAGTTGATGAAAATAAATGTGCTTTCCGAAGAGCTGGCGTCACAGATCGCCGCCGGTGAAGTGGTGGAAAGACCCGCTTCAGTAGTGAAGGAACTACTGGAAAATGCCATCGATGCCGGGGCGACGCGTGTGACCATACGCATTGAGGATGCCGGCAGATCGTTGATCGAAGTGAGCGATGACGGCGCGGGTATACCATCAGATGAACTTCCTCTGGCCATCGCCAGGCACGCCACAAGTAAGATCAATTCAGCGGAGGACCTTTTCCGCATCCGCACCCTGGGTTTTCGTGGTGAAGCGCTGTCGTCGATCGGGTCAGTATCACGCATGATGATCGTCTCGCGCAATGCCGATCAACCTGTGGGGGCGCGCATCGTGGTTGAAGGCGGCAGGATGGTAAGCACCGAGTTGATCGGTAGCGTTGTCGGCACGATCGTGCAGGTCAGAGATCTCTTCTACAATACACCCGCCCGGTTGAAGTTCCTAAAGCGCGATACCACCGAAAAACAGCAGATCGATAACCTGGTGACCAGGTACGCACTGGCCTATGCCAACAAGGCGATCCACCTTGAAGAAGACGGAAAAGCGGTGCTGCGGACATCAGGGAACGACGAGCACCGTGATGTGCTGGCGCAGCTTTACGGGGTAGAGCTGGCAGGGCAGTTGCTCGAAGTGGTATTTGAGGAAGATGGTATCAGGATTGATGGGTTTATCAGCCCGATTTCGATAAACCGTTCCAACCGGAAGGACATTACTTTCTTTGTCAATGGGCGCTGGGTGCAGGATGCCGCATTGATGAGTGCTTTGTTAAAAGCTTATCAATCCTACCTGATGATAGGTCGTTACCCGCTTTCGGTGTTGTTTATTGAACTACCGCCCGAGGATGTAGATGTGAACGTGCATCCGGCCAAGGCGGAAGTGCGCTTCAGGCAGCCTGATGAGATCTTCACGGCGGTTCAACGCGCGGTTAGGCGGGCTTTAATGGCCTATTCACCGGTACCGCAACTTTCGCCTGCTCCCTGGCGCAGCCAGGCGTGGTCTGCTTCACCTGTGGTTGATGGTGGTTGGTCCAGCGGTGCAGCTGTGTTCCCGGGGGAACCAATTCAGCCCGAACAGTCGGATGGAGAAAGTCCTCCTGCTACAACAGAACATGCACAATTCGCTGGCGGGATTCCGTTATTACGCCTGATCGGTCAGATCGGCGCCACTTACCTGGTGGCGGAAGGACCAGATGGGCTATACCTAATCGATCAACACGCGGCGCACGAACGGGTGCTATTTGAAAAGATGCAGCGGCTGAAGGGAAATATCCCTTCTCAAGCGCTGCTGGAACCGTTGCTGATACAAATGCCTCCACAATCTGCGAAAATTATCCAGGAGAACCTGCGGGTACTGCGGGAAATTGGATTTGACCTGGATGAGTTTGGCAGTAATTCCTTCAGATTATCCGCCATCCCGGCGTTATTTGCACAACGAGATCCACAGGCTGCCATCAGAAGCGTAGTAGAGGATTTTGAAGAGGACGAAACTCCACTGCAGGGAATGATCGAGGAAAAACTGATTGCACGCATCTGCAAACGCATGGCGATCAAAGGCGGCTCTGTGTTATCCACCGAAGAGCAGCACGCGCTGCTGCGAGATCTCGAGGCCTGCTCCTCGCCGCGTACCTGCCCGCATGGACGCCCCACAATGATTCACCTGTCAGTGGATTTGTTGGAAAGACAATTCGGGCGCCGCGGTGCGCGTTCCAACTGATTTCCTCTATAAGCTTTTCAATCTTTCCAAGATACTGGGAATTCCGATGGCTACATCCGTGTGCAAGACCACGTCTGCGCGATCATCAATTGACGTGGCGGTGTAATTCACAACGATTATCCTGCTGCCGGAACGGTGCGCTTCGTGTGGCAGCAGGGAAGCGGGGTACACCTCGAGGGAAGAACCCGCCACCAACAGAAGATCAGCGTTTGCGATTTCCCTTTCAGCCCGCTGCCATGCAACAGCCGGGAGAGGTTCTTCGAAAAGTGTGATGTGAGGCCTGATGATCGCCCCACAGCGACCGCAGATTGGTATTTCGCCTGACTGTGTGGAAGTGATGGCTTTTTCACTGTCGATGTCTTCATTTTTACAGGCAGGACAGTAAAACAACCGCATGGAACCGTGCAATTCAATTACAGTTTCTGAGCCGGCCTTTTGATGAAGACCATCGATGTTTTGCGTAATGACCGCCTTCAGGAGTCCGTCTTTTTCCAATCCGGCTAGCGCCAGGTGGGCAGCATTGGGGAGCGCATGATGAGAAACGCGCAGCAGCGGCCGCAGCCAGTTGTAGAAGCGCTGCGGAAAATTGCGAAAAGCGGTCGCCGAAGCAACCTGCATGGGATCGTCCGCCTGCCACAATCCAGTTCCCGAACTACGAAAATCCGGGATACCTGAAGGAGTGGAGATGCCCGCGCCTGTGAAAGCCACCATATGGCGCGAACTGGCGATCAAGCGGGCGGCCGTTGAGATTTCATTGTTAATCTGACCGATCATAATCGAAAGCGCTGGCAGACCGTTCTGGCAAGTTCGTTCACTTGCTGTGCAAACAAGCCCTCAGGTTGGATGCGCGAAAGAGGAACATATTTTTGATTCGCCTGGAAAACCTGCTCCGGGACTGGCGGAATCATGAATTTGACCGTGTTCCCCGGCAGCATTTTTGAAACCTGCTCAGCAGATAGACCCAGGTCAGAACGGATGTGATTATAGAGAACCACGTCAATAAAACGGGATTTCTCTGACATCTCAAATTGCACAGTGCCTAGCAGACGTCTTGTTCGCAGCACGGTTGCCGGAAAAGCATCTGTCAATACGATCAGTTGGTCACAAAGCGTGTGAATCTCGCTGAAGCCTGCAAGGTAGGGGTTGCCGATATCCAGTACCACAACCGGTATCGAGGAGTTCAACCCTTTGATGATGGCGATCGTCTTCTCAGGCAGGTCGAGCAAACTGACCTTTTGCGCCTTTTCAGAAGCCATCAACAGGCGAATGTCAAAGGATGTATGAACGGCGTATTTTTCCACAACTGCAGCGGTGATTTCGCCAGGCGGCAGCGCGAGGATTTTTTCCAGTCCGTAAGATTCGGCAATATCCAGCTCCACCCCCCAGGTACCCATACCCGGTTTCAGTTCTACGGCCACGACCTCTTTGTTCGTCATATCACCCAAACTGATGGCCAGGTTGAGTGCCAGCGTTGATACGCCAAGACCGCCCTTACAACCAAGGATTCCGATGACGCATCCGGAACCAGTTGTTATGTCAAGAGCTTTCGGTTTTTCCTTGCGGCTGAGCAGGGTTCTGACGTGGGCATTGAGCTCTGCAGGATGGACCGGTTTGGTCAGGTAATCATCCGCTCCAGCACCGTAACCGGCGACCTTATCATCCACCTGGTTCTTGGCCGTGAACATCAGGATCGGGGTGCGCGCAGTGTCAGGATTTTTTCGGATCTCACGAGCGATGCGGTATCCGTCCATACCGGGCATGACAATGTCCAGGATGATCAGATCGGGTTGTTCCCTGGTGGCGGTTGCGAGCGCGAGTTCGCCAGTGTTGGCCGCAACGATCTCGTATCCCTGCCTTTGGAGCATCATACCAATGAGACGCAATGTCTCGAGGTCATCATCAACGATGAGTATCTTGTCCGGCATGCTGGCCTCCCTTGCAGATCTTATTAGTCAGTCTAGCATATTCCATAGTCAGATTCAAGTTATTTTGGAGGATTCATGCCCCAAGTTCAAATGCTTTATAATCACCGTGTGAACAGCGTGGTATTTAAATCGTTATTGGTTAATGAATTTGGGATTGACCTTGAAAAGCCCGTGCTGGTGGGATTTTCTGGAGGGCCGGATTCTTTATGCCTGCTTTCTTTACTAATCGAGAGTGGTGTGGAGGTTATCGCTGCTCACCTTGACCATTCACTACGCTCTGGTTCAGCAGATGAAGCAGCCTACGTGAAGCAGGTATGCGACAGTCTTGGCATCCACTGCAGCATCCGGCGGGTGGATGTCAGGGAAGTTGCTAGTCAACATCACCTTTCTGTGGAGGAAGCTGCCAGGATGGCGCGCTATGAATTCCTATTCGCAGAAGCTGAGAATGCAGGCGCACAAGCCGTGATGACCGGGCACCATGCTGATGACCAGGTGGAAACGGTTCTGATGCATTTTTTACGTGGAAGTGCGTTGAGCGGACTGGCAGGAATGCGCCAGGTTCTTCTGCCAAACCCGTGGAGTAATTCAATTCCCCTGGTTCGGCCGCTTCTGAATTACAGCAGGGAGGAGATCGACTTCTACCTGGCCGGAATTGCCATCAAATCACTTATTGATGAATCCAACCTCGACACAGGTTACTTTCGCAATCGCATCCGTCATGAGTTGATCCCGCTGCTCACCACCTACAATCCTCAGATCAAGGATAGGATTTTAAGAATGGTGGAGGTGATCGCGCTAGAAGATGACCTGATGACCAGCGAGATGCAGAGGGCGTGGGATGAGGGGATACTCGAACTGGGTGAAAATTACCTGGTTTTTGACCGCCAAAAGGTTAATTCATTGCACACCTCGCTGCTCAGACGGCTGGTGCGTCAGGCGATTATCTGGATGGACAGTACACTCAGGGACATTGATCACGCTGTTATCCTAAAAGGCAGCCAGTTTATCTTTGAACCGAGCGAGAGCAACAGGGTGGATCTCATGGCGGGAATTGAAATGTTCATTCACCTCAAAAACAGTTTGGTATTCGCGAAGGCGGATGATCCACTGCACGGTCTTTGGCCGCAACTGACCCGGGAAGGTGAGCAGATCATGCAAATCCCCGGGACGATTCGGGTCAATGATCGCTGGGTTTTAACTTCCTGCATTGAGGACGCATACCGGGAAAGCGCAGATCCATACACCTGCCAGTTGAACGCAGAACGAGTGTATTCGGCCCTGTCAATCAGCCACTTCAAACCTGGTGACAGGTTCACGCCGTACGGCGTAGACGCGCGGGAGATGAAGCTGGGGGACTTTTGGACCAATCAGGGTTTGGCGGCACGGGCGCGGGGTAATTGGCCCCTCATCCGCTGCGCGGAAGAAGTTGTGTGGGTACCCGGGTTTCGCATCGCTAACCGGTTTAAGGTGGAGGAGAAAACCGATAAAATTATCCACCTGGAGTTGAGAAAAGCTTAAGTGGCAGCCCGCGGCTGCCACTTATCTGTATACGATTAACTGGTTATTCGCCTGCGAGTTGGCGCAGCTTGGTACTGGTCTCGCGCCATTGGATCTTGGAGATGCCCAACTTTTGGCGCAGGGCTTCCTTGTCCATCCCTGATCGCCAATCATCCAGTGCGCAGGTCCAGCGGCACATATCAAAAGAAATGTGCTTGGATAACCCGGCGCTAATGGTGATGTCTTCCAATAAATATTCAAGGCGGCGCGGGGACCACGGAAAAACCTGGTCTATTGGGTGGTATTGCTCCTGGTATTCCTGGTAAGCCTCCACCCAATCAGCGCTCAACTGGATATTACGTTCTTTGTACCTGCTGCCGCTGGCTGAATAACGCACAAATAGGCGCGGGCTTTTTGGGCTATCCAGGTCTATATGGTTTAAGTTCAGCGCCAGGCATTCACCCTTTTTTATCCCGGTGGTCAGCAACAGGCTCAGCAGCGTGTAGGGGCGGGCGTCGGGTTTGGAGGCGAGGCGCAGCTTTCTGGCGGCCTCGAGCGCTAAAGTCTCTTCCTCCGGGGTCAGTACCTGGGGTAACGGACTGATAACGGTTTTCTGCAATACCTTCTCAGCCGGGTCAATCGGAATACGTCCGGATTGAGTCAACCAGCGGTAGAAGGATTTTATGGATGTGATGCGTCGTGACAGGCTCTTGGGGCTGCAGGGAACATTGCGCTCGTTTTGCAACCAGTCAAGAAAGCGGTTGATGTCATTGGTGGTAATGCTGCCCACTGTTGTTTCAGGGGCGAAGAAGTTGGCAAAGAGTTTCATGTCCCCCAGGAAGGCTTTGACCGTGTGAAGTGAACGTCCCTGGTCGAGGAGGAAGACCTCCCATGAACGGATGGCAGGGTGAAAAGTTGTTTCAGAAGTGATGTGGAGTTCAGGAAGGATATCCATGAAAGCCTTCTTTCTATCGTTAGTTTCGCATAGCCTTATATTGTACAGTGTACAAAGATTTCAGGCGTTTGTCAATATGCAATTATTGTTCCAGAGGTGGGTATAACGCGTCTCTGATCGTATTGGCGATTGCCTCATAATCCGGGAGGAGCACCATCGCGCCAGTTTCAGGGACGATGTAATTCGTGATTTGGTCTTCAGAAATGGAATAGCGCTGCATTGTAGCGGGGTTTTCAACCGTCCTGGCGGCCATCGGCAGGAGCTTTACAACCAGTTCGAGTGGAATATCCGTCTCAACGCTGTTATGGAAGAGGTCGAACAACTCAGCAGCACGGTTCGCAGCGTTGAGGCTCATCATTTTTTGTGCGATGGCAATCATCACTTCCTGTGCGCGGCGTGTACGGTCGAAATCACTGGTGGAGTAGCGCGAACGTACATACCACAGAGCGGTGTCACCATTCATCGTGTTCCATCCAGCGGAGACGTAGCACATCTTGTTATAAGCCTGCGGGAGATCGCAGCGGTCGTAGAGTTCATTGGCTGCGTAGACGTTGATACCCCCAAGGGTGTCGATTATGTTTCTAAACCCGGCGAAATTGGTCATCATGTAATAGTCCACCGGGGCATCAAAATTCTGACGGAGGGTCTCCACTGATAGCTCAAAACCTCCGTAGGCTTGTGCTGCGTTGATCCGTTCGTAGCCGATTCCCGAGATGTTGACATACAGGTCACGAGGAAAGGACAGCAACGTCACACGATCTCGGTCTGGGATCATCGAAAGGATCATCATCACGTCGGTGCGATAACCCTCCCCGGGTCTCCAGTCAGAACCCAGTAGCAAAATGTTGACCTGGCCGTTCGGGCGATCCAATCCCAATGAAATGTTGCCATCGTTATCTGGAGTGGGAGAAAAAGCGGGAATACCAGTAGGAGTAGAAAGGGGGCTCGACGAGATGACGGGTTGAAAGGGTGTGGGGGTCGCTGTGAAGAGGTCATTCCCACCCACCAGCAGATCCGAAACAGGGATAGGTGTAATAACCGCTGTACCAGAGGAAATCATTGAACAGGCAGGTAAAAAAATGACCAGGGCCAGCATCAACAACGTTTTTAGCTTACACATATCCACAATTTTACCCCCTTTACTTGACGTTCAATTCCTAAAAGGATTGGCCCGGGTTACAGGTTGACATTCTTCCAGAGTCTGTTAAAATAACCCTCTGGAATGCCGAAGTGGCGGAATTGGCAGACGCGCTACGTTCAGGGCGTAGTGGGCATT
>CAYMGO010000029.1:0-1965 GCA_964390015.1 uncultured Anaerolinea sp.
TGTGCTGCGACCTTTTCACCTTCCTGGTGTCCCATGAGCGCAAGTCCGATCGGAGAATCGTAGGAGATCTTTCCGTTGCGCGGGTCGGCTTCCTGCGGGCCAACAATGTGGAAGGTTTCCTCTTCTTCCCGATCTTCCTGTATGGTCACTGTCGAGCCGATTTGAACTGATCCGGTATGGGTGTGATTGTCTTCAATGATCACTACGTCGCGCAGCACTACGGTCAATTCCTGGATGCGGCCTTCAATAAAGGCTTGTTCTTCTTTTGCAGCAGCGTAATCAGCGTTTTCAGAAAGATCGCCCATTTGTATAGCTGCTCGCAACCTTTTAGCCAGGTCCTGTCTAACATGTCCTTCGAGGTGTTTCAGTTCGGTGCGAAGTTTTTCAGCACCTTCTTTGGTGAGATAGGAAGGTTTGTTCATCATGACTCCAATCAAGCTTGATTATAACTTACGGCAGCAACAGGGGGTCGAACAACTTCTGGTATTCATCCACGGCAAAGCGGTCAGTCATACCTGCCAGGTAATCACAGATGGTCTGTTCCTTACCTTTTTCCTCGATCTGATCTTGAAAGTGAAGTGGGAGCATGCTGGGTTCTGCAGAATAGGCATTGAATAGTTCAGAAAGCACCCGCTCGGCCTTTTTCTGCATGCGCACGACACGGTAATTGCGGTACATGTTCTTGAACAGAAAATCCTTTAATTCGCGGTTGTGCGCGCGCATGGCATCATCGAAGCCGACCACATTGTTGGGTAAGGACTGTAATTCCTCGAGCGTTTTCACACCGCTGTTTTGCAGCCGTTCGTTCGAATCGTTGATCATGCTATCCACCTCCAACCCGATCAATTCGCGGATGATGCCGTGGCGGGTCAGGTCATCCAGCTGGCAGGATTTTAGATCAAGCCGTTCCACCACCATGTTCCACAGGTCGATCTCAGCCAGCATATCGGTGGTGATCATTCCTGAGCGCAGACCATCGTCAAGATCGTGTGATGTGTACGCCAGTTCGTCGGCCACATTAGTGATCTGAGCTTCAAGATGACCGCGAATGTGGGCATCGAAGTCCAGAGCATCGGTCTTGTCGTACTCAGTTTCGTGTTTGACAATGCCCTCGAGAACTTCCCACGAAAGGTTGAGACCCGGGAACTGAGTGTAGCGGCGTTCCAGTTCGGTCACGATGCGGTAGGACTGGTGATTGTGGTTGAAACCGCCGTGCTGAGCCATCAACTTATTTAGTATCGATTCGCCGGAGTGGCCGAACGGTGGATGACCAAGGTCGTGCGCCATGCAGATGGTTTCAACCAGGTCTTCATTGGCACCCATCGCCCGGGCGATGGTACGACCGATCTGTGTTACTTCCAGTGTGTGGGTCAGGCGGGTACGGTAGTAATCGCCTTCGTAGTTGATGAAAACCTGGGTCTTGTATTCCAGCCTGCGGAATGAAGTAGTATGCAGTACGCGGTCGCGATCCCGCTGGAAGCAGGTTCGGTAAAGTGGTTCGTTTTCGGGATATTTCCTTCCTTTTGAGCGGCTGGCGTGTACAGCATAAGGCGCCAGGGTGTCTTCTTCAATCTTTTCAAGGTAAGCGCGGTCGAATTTCATAACGGAATCCTTTCAATCCAGGGCGAGCCTGGTTCCAAGTCTTTCTCCCATTAATGCTTGGTACACATTGCCATCCGAATTACCAGAAAAAACCAACACTTCCTGGCAACGACGACTGACGATGAGGTTCATCATGCTGTGGATTTTGCTGCGCATGCCGCCGGTAACGTCTGGACTATCCGAGGATGCCAGGAAAGGGTCGTTCTCGGAGAGGTTACGGGGCGTGATCAATGTAATCAGTTCATTTCTGACCGGGTAATCCTTCCAAACACCGGCTTCAATGCCGGCGAGCAAAATGGTGGCAGGTTTATAGATTTCCGCGAGGTGTTCGAATTGTTCTTCAGTCGAGAGGATCGTCCCGCC
>CAYMGO010000029.1:2065-15850 GCA_964390015.1 uncultured Anaerolinea sp.
AGTAGTAGTTTCAGGTCCGGTTGATCACGTAATGCCCTGGCGATCTCGGCAACCAGGCGGTCCAGCACATCCAACCTGGCTTGCCGGGGGATGTTCTTATCCGTGATGAGAGATCCGCCGAGTTTGAGGAAGACCAGGCGCTGCGTCATCATGTCCCTCGTACCGGTTGAATCGTACTGATGATCGTTCGCGTGGCGCCGTGCTGCTCCAATCTCAAGGCGACCGAAGCGGCGAATTGTTCGTCAACCAGAGCGATGATATTCCCTCCGCCGCCACCTCCAGATAACTTGGCGCCGGCTGCGCCTGCTTCTAGCGAAATGGTTACCAGGTCATCCAGCACCGGGGTGGAAACCCCCAAACCACGCAGCAGCTCGTGGTTCCGTGTCAGTAGAAGACCGTTAGCAGTCAGATCGTCTTCAATGAGCACGTTTCTTATCTCCCGTGAGATGGCAGCGATTTCTGAAAATTGTTTCTCGTAGTGATCTCTGCTCGCAAGCCAGCGTTCGCGCACCCCTGCGACAGTTTCTGCCGTCGGGCTTGCTGTGCCTGAATCAGCGATGACCAGCGTAAATGCGTTGCGAATTTTGAGATGTTCGATTGGAGAGGATTTTTGAAAGTACACCGGTACTTGATATGTGATGACAGTATTGTCAATACCTGAGGGTGTGCCGTGATGGATTTTTTCGACCTCGAAGGCAATGCGGTTGATCGCTTCATCGGGCAGCGGGTGACCGAGAAATGTGGAAAGCGCCCGCACAAGAGAAACCGTGACTGAAGCGCTGGAACCAAGCCCGGCAGCCAGTGGGATCGAGGTGCTGATGCGAATCTCGCAAGCTTGCAACCTGGTGATCCTCAATTCCTGCATCAACAGGTTAACCGCGGTTTTCAGTGGGTGACGAACATCAAGAGATTCAAGATTACTGTCAAGGTTGATGCACGGCGCGATAATCTTTACCTCGCCTTCAGGTGCAGTCGGCCGGGCAAAAATGGAGGTTTTTGTGTTTACTTGAAAAACCGGGAGGGCGATGGCTGGTGCGCCGTACACAACCGCGTGTTCACCGCATAAGATGATCTTGCCTGGCGCTGCAGAAGAAATGGCTGGCATGCATCACCTAGAAAAGGTAAAAGATCACCAAAACCGCCAACCCCCACAACAGAACTGTCAACTGGATCGGTCGATCTTTGAGCAGGATTTCCTCTGGTTCTCCGCCAGCATCGTGTTTGCTTATGAGGTAGAGATATCGGAAGATACCGTAGAGTACGAATGGGATGGTCAGCATCATCGCATGATTTTCAGGCAAATTAGGGGCGGAGAAGGTGTACAGTGAATATGCAATGATGGTGGTGGCAGAAACGATGGTGATCAACTGGTCGATAAGCGCAATCGAATAACCGGAAAGGACTTTGCGGTGGGCTTGCGGGTTATCGTTAACGAGCACAGCCAGTTCTGCCCGGCGTTTGCCGAAACCCAGGTAGAGCGCAAGCAGGGTGGTGACGACGTACAACCAGGGAGAAAAGCGTTGTACTTCGATCACCGATACACCGGCGGCCACGCGCAACACAAAACAACCTGCGATCACCAGTACATCGATCAAGGGGATGTGTTTGAGCCACTTGGAATAAGCGATGTTCAGCACAAAATACACAATTGATATGAGGAACAATCCACGTGACAGAAAGAAAGCCCCGATGAGCGAAACCAGCAGTAGCAGGATGCCAATTCCGAGCGCAAAACCTACAGGGAGTTTACCCGATGCAATTGGGCGGTTCTTTTTAACCGGGTGAACACGATCGGATTCCCGGTCGATGATATCGTTTATTATGTACACACTGCTGGCGAGAAGGCAGAAAAGGAGGAAGGCCAGTGTGGTTCGTGTAAGTGCGCTGAAATCAAGCAGTTTGCGGTCAAAAACCAGGGCGGCAAAGATAAAAGCATTCTTTGTCCATTGCCTCGGGCGCATTGCCTTGATGATGTATTTCAGCATGAAGTTAATATATCACAAGTTCTATGTTCAATATTAGAATTAGCACATGGAAAAGACCAGGTTGGATCTCCTGATGGAAGAACGAAAACTTGCGCATAGTCGGTCATTGGCTCAGCGGATGATCATGGCGGGGAGTGTGCGTGTTAATGGCCAGGTGGTGCTCAAACCAAGCACGAAGGTCGACCCTGCTGATTTGATTGAAGTAAGCACGCCGCCGCGTTTTGTTTCACGTGGGGGAGAAAAATTGATCGCAGCGCTTGAGGCATTTGGATTGACCGAGCTGGATGGCAAAGTTTGTGTGGATGTGGGCGCGAGCACCGGCGGTTTTACGGATTGCCTGCTGCAGCATGGGGCAAGAAAGGTATTTGCGGTCGATGTAGGTTACGGAGTACTGGATTGGAGGCTCAGGAATGATCCGCGGGTCGAGGTGATGGAGAAACACAACGCGCGGTACATCCAGGGGTTTGAGGAACCGATCGACGCGGTCGTTATCGATGCTTCTTTTATTTCCTTACGGACATTGTTGCCTGTTGTGCGCACGTGGTTGGGTTCACGACACTGCGACGTGATCACGCTCATAAAACCTCAATTTGAAGCCGGCAGGGCTGAAACCGCCCGCGGCAGTGGTGTCATTCGTGATGCTGAGGTACATCGCGCAGTGCTGCGCCAGGTGCTGGAATTCGCGCAAAAGGAGGGGTACATGGCGGCGGGTTTGATCAGGTCTCCGTTGACCGGACCCAAAGGCAACATCGAATTCCTGGCGCACCTGGTTTTTCCTGGCGGTGTGCAGGCAGATATCGAAAATTTGATCCAACCATTACAACTGGCTCCAGCAGTTTCATCACCTCAACCGGAACCTGATGCCAAATTGAAATAAGGTATACTTTACTCCGATATGTCCACAGAGAAGATCCGTAACTTCTGTATCATTGCGCACGTGGACCATGGTAAATCCACGCTGGCAGACCGTATGCTCCAGCTCACCGGGACCATCTCGGATCGGGAGATGATGGAGCAGGTTCTGGATACGATGGACCTTGAGCGCGAAAAGGGCGTTACCATAAAAGCTTCAGCGGTGCGGATGAACTACACTTTTGGGGGGGAAACTTACGAACTCAACCTCATTGACACGCCGGGACATGTAGATTTTAACTATGAAGTGAGCCGGGCGCTTGAAGCCTGTGAGGGTGCGCTGCTGGTAGTGGATGCCACCCAGGGGATTGAAGCCCAAACCCTGGCAAACCTTTACCTGGCAATCGAATCCAACTTGACCATACTGCCTGTTATCAACAAGATCGACCTTGTTTCCGCCAGACCTGACGAAGTAGCAGAGGATATTGAAGCCTTATTGGGAGTACCTGCAGAATCCATCATAAAGGTATCCGCCAAGGACGGATTGAACGTTGACCAGGTTCTTGATGCTATTGTGACGCAGATTCCACCGCCTAAAGGGGACGATGCCGCAAAACTTCAGGCGTTGATCTTTGACAGCCATTATGATTCTTACAAAGGGGTTGTGGCCTACGTGCGGGTTATGGAGGGGAGAATCGATGCTGATGCCACCTTGCACCTGATGGTTACCGGGGCAGATGTCAAACCAGTTGAGATTGGCATCTTTTCTCCGGGCATGATCCCGGTTAGATCTTTGCTGGCTGGGGATGTTGGGTATGTAGCCACAGGGCTGAAGACAGTGAAGGAATGCCGTGTGGGAGATACCTTCACGCTCGCGTCAGACCCTGCCGAACGCCCGCTTCCCGGATACAAACACCCCAAACCGATGGTATTCGCCGGTATTTACCCGGTCGAAGGCGAAGATTACGAAAGCTTGAAAGAAGCCCTCGAAAGACTTCAACTTAATGATGCTTCACTCGTTTACGAACCTGAAACCTCGCAAGCATTGAATTTTGGCTTCCGCTGCGGATTCTTAGGGCTTTTCCACATGGAGATCATCCAGGAGCGCATCGAGCGCGAATATTCTCTGAACATTGTGGTGACCGCTCCTTCAGTGGAATACGAAGTTGTGATGATCAGTGGTGAGGTTGAACGCATCTCCTCACCGGCAAAATTACCGGAAGAAGAAAAAATTGCCGAAGTACGGGAACCCTGGATGCGCCTTGAATTGATCAGCCCAACCGAGTTTTACGGCGTCATCATGGAACTGACGAAAAAACGCAGGGGGATCTTTATGTCTCAGGATTATCCTTCGCCGAACCGTGTGCAGTTAAATTACGACATCCCCCTTTCTGAGTTGATCGTGGATTTCTTCGATGATCTGAAATCCCGCACCCGCGGTTATGCATCAATGGATTATCACTTCCTGGATTACCGCCCCGGTAACCTGGTAAAGCTTGAGATCCTGGTAGATGGCGAACCGGTCGATGCGCTGGCGGCCATTGTTCACAAAGAGGATGCCTATCACAAAGGGCAAGCCTTGATCACCCGGTTGAAAGCGCTAATTCCACGCCAGCTTTTTGATGTGGCCATCCAGGCATCTGCCAGCGGGCGAGTGATCTCGAGAGCAAATGTAAAGGCGCTGCGTAAAGATGTTCTGGCTAAGTGTTACGGTGGAGATATCTCGCGCAAGAAAAAACTGTTGGAAAAGCAGAAAAAAGGCAAACGCCGCATGAAGATGATCGGGGATGTTGAGATTCCCCAGGAAGCCTTTATGGCTGTCCTTCGTTTGGAGGACGAATGAGTGAAAATCTTCCTAACAGGAAAAAGCAGATCATAAGATGGCTTCCTGGATTGATCATCAGTTCGATCGCCATTTACGCAATCGTACATTTCACACGCGGGCAACATATTGGGGAAGCGTTAAAAACTGTAAGACCGGGATTCATTTTAATGCTGCTGGCGCTGACTTTATTATCACTTCTGGTTCGGAGTATTGCCTGGCGTACAATTCTTGGAAACAAGATCAGCTTAAAAACTTCGTTCTTTGGAATCCTCGAGGGATATTTCCTCAATAATGTATTCCCGCTGCGGGTGGGTGAACTTGGTCGAGCGCTTTTTGTCGGGAGGTCCTCAGGGCTTGGAACTCTGCACGTGCTGTCAACAATACTCATTGAACGTGCTTTTGACATTATTTTTGCGGCCAGCATCATTCTGCTCACCCTGCCATTGGTTGTTGGGTCTGAATGGATAAAACCAATAGCTTTTACTGCTTTCGTGGTGATCATCTGCGGTCTTATCATCCTTTTTATTATCTCCATGAATCGTGAAAAATTCCAGGCCTGGTTGCTGCGTCGAAATTTCCGATCGAATTTTATAAATACTCGTATCCTGCCTCAGGTTAACAAAATCATGGATGGCCTTTCTGCGCTCGTGCATCCGGGTCAATTTTTGCTGAGCCTGTTCTGGATTGGATTAACCTGGTTTGTGTGGGTGTTGTTGTATTACGTGACAATTGTGCAGTTAGCGCCAGCAGCCCCTCTATGGTGGGGTGCTTTCACTTCCGGATTGATCGCGTTGGGAGTGGCAATCCCCTCAGCCCCGGCTTCTGTGGGAGTATACGAGGCAACCATCCTGGGTGCATTCGCACTGCTGGGGATCTCGAGCGGTTCTGCACTGGCATATGCCATTGTCTTGCACCTGGCGCAAATATTCGTGACCACACTCTTTGGTCTTTGGGGAATGTTCAGGGACGGGCAGAAATTGTCCACTTTACTTGATTCCATCGTAAATAGAAAAAATGTAAAAAACACGGTAGATTGAGGAAGATGATGACTGGATACACATTGATTACCGGTGGTGCAGGATTTATAGGGTCGAATTACGCAGCCAGGTGCCTGGGTCGCGGCGAAAAGGTTATGATTTTTGATAATTTATCACGTCGTGGGGCAGACCTTAACATAGAATGGCTGAGTGACCGCTTTGACCGTCGATCATTTGAACTGGTGAAAGAAGATGTGAGAAATGCTGCAGCCATAAAAACCGCTGCCAAAGGGGCTGACCGCATTGTTCACCTGGCAGGGCAGGTAGCGGTGACCACCTCGGTGGGCGATCCGCGCACCGATTTTGAGATCAACGCAGGCGGTACATTTAACTCGCTGGAAGCAGCACGCACATCCGGCAGGAACCCGGTCTTCCTTTACGCTTCGACGAATAAAGTTTACGGGGGTATAGAGGATGTGGCTGTAATCGAGCAGGGTACCCGCCTGGATTACCGCGATATTCCCGAAGGGATCACCGAAGCTCAACCTCTGGATTTCCACTCACCATACGGCTGCTCCAAAGGTTGTGGGGACCAGTACACAAGAGATTATTTCCGCATTTACGGGCTGCCGACGGTGGTCTTCAGGCAATCCTGCATCTATGGAATCCGCCAGTTTGGCATAGAAGACCAGGGCTGGCTGGCGTGGTTCATCATTGCTGCGGTTACCGGAAAACCTATCACCATTTATGGCAATGGCAAGCAGGTGCGGGATGTGCTGTTCATCGATGACCTGATGGATGCTTATGACGCGGCTTTTCAGAACGTTCAGGTCAGCAGGGGGCAGGTTTTCAACATTGGTGGTGGAAGGATCAACTCGATTTCGGTGTGGGCAGAATTTCAGCCCATGTTAGAGGAACTGGTCGGTCAACCGATAAAAACCCGCAAAAAGGAATGGCGGCCGGGAGATCAGCCGGTGTATATCTCTGATATCAGTAAAGCCAGAAATGTGTTGGGCTGGCAACCGAAGATCAGCGTCAAGCAGGGAATCGGGCGTTTATACGATTGGGTAAAGGAGAATCAGAACCTGTTTTGAAGATCCTGATCGTTCTCACTTACTACCGTCCGCACATCAGCGGGCTGACCATCTACGCTGAGAGGATCGCCAAAGCATTTGCCCGGCGCGGGCATCAGGTGACCATTCTTACCTCCCGATTTGATAGAGTTCTTGCAGAGGAAGAAATTAACGAAGGTGTGCGAATCATCCGCGTACCGGTTTTGATGCGGCTTAGTAAGGGAGTCATCATGCCGACCTTTGGTTGGCAGGCGAGCAGGCTGGTGCAGGAAAATGATGTCATCCAGTTGCATCTGCCACAATTTGATGCCGCTGGGGTTGCGCTTCGCGGCAGGTTGCTCAAAAAACCAACTGTGATCACCTATCATTGCGATCTTGAACTTCCCCCGGGCTTTTTTAACCGCGTTGCCAACCTTGCTGTACTGGCAATGAATGAACTGGCTGCCCGGTTCACGCACCGTATCGTTACCTACACCGATGATTACGCCACTCACTCGAAGTACACTGGCAGGTACATGGCGAAAGTTAAAGTGATCCCACCCCCTGTAGTTCTACCGAGCGTATCCACTGAAGATATTCACTTTTTCAATGCGGCACATAATCCCCAACGGCAAAAGCCTGTGATCGGTATGGCGGCACGCTTCGCCACCGAAAAAGGTGTGGAAGTACTGCTAAGGGCAATGCCCGCAATATTGAAGGAATATCCCGGTGCCTTATTTCAGTTTGTTGGACCTTACAAGAACATCATTGGTGAGGAACAGTATTATCAGCGCCTGGAAAATGAGATCAAACACTATGAGGAGAGCGGTAACTGGAAATTCCTGGGAGCGATGTCACCGGCGCAGATGGCCGCGTTCTATGCAAACCTGAACCTGCTTATAGTCCCCAGCTTGAATTCAACTGAAGCCTTTGGATTGGTGCAGATCGAAGCCATGATGAACGGTGTGCGTTGTATCACCTCCAATCTTCCCGGTGTGCGTCAGCCGGTCAAGATTCACCGCATGGGGTCGATTTTTGCCATTGGAGATGCTGATGAACTTGCCCGTAAGGTCATCGATTCACTGCGCCACCCTGAACACCTGCAGGAAGCCAATAATGATTTCTCCGCTTATTCTCCGGATCGCGTCGCCGCAGCTTATGAAGAATTGTTTACAGATATCGCAGCAGAACTGAACTGACCTCCATTTAGATGATTCTCGGAGATACGCCTGGTGAACGATCAGCCTGAAACAAGAAAACAACCCCAACAGGGACTTCGCCGCAGCTGGGTTTGGGACTTGCTGTTGATTGTGGTGCTGGTAATAGGCGCGCTGTTACGCTTTACCGGAATCGAGTGGGATGGTGAGCAACACCTGCACCCGGATGAACGTTTTCTCACCATGGTTGAGACCGGTATCACGCCGGTTGAGAATATCTCTGAGTACTTCGACACAGGCTCTTCGAGCCTGAACCCGAACAACCGCGGATACACATTCTATGTGTATGGCACGCTGCCTTTGTTTGTTGTACGTTACGTGGGCGAGTGGCTCGGAATGACTGGTTACGACCAGATCAATATAGTTGGCAGGGTAATTTCCGGTATCTTTGACCTGGGCACGATATTGTTTATCTATCTCATTGCCAGGCGTTTATACCGCCACACCCGGCTTGGTTTGCTGGCAGCTTTGTTCAGCGCGCTGGCGGTGTTGCAGATCCAGTTATCACATTACTTTACCGTAGATAATTTTGCCAACTTCTTCACTTACGGCGCCATGTTTACGGCTGTGTTTATTGCCACGGGTACCCCAAAGCGGTTGTTACAGAAACCGGATAAGGAAAAATGGAAAAACGCTCCCGCCTGGTTCACAACCGGTTGGGGTTCTGCCGGGGCTTACGCAGTATTTGGACTTCTATACGGCATGGCTTTGGCTTCTAAAGTGAGCATCTGGGCAATGGCAGCCCTGCTGCCATTGGCGGCATGGTTGTGCTATAAGAATCTAGCGGAAGAAGATCGAACAGCAGCCATTCCCATACTATTCCGCAACCTTGTGCTGGCCGGGATCATCGCATTTTTCGCCTTCCGGGTTTTTCAGCCTTACGCATTCACCGGCCCGGGATTTTTGGGTTTGAAGCTGAATCCCAACTGGTTGGCCAATATGCGGGAACTATCGACCCTGATGAAAGGGGATGTGGATGTGCCTTACGCGCTGCAGTGGGCGCGGCGGCCGTTGACCTTTTCCATTCAGAATCTCGTCCTTTGGGGGCTTGGAGTTCCACTGGGAGTACTTTCTCTTGGTGGTTTGTTGTGGATGACATGGCGCATCATCAGGGGGGATTGGCAGAAACACATCCTTCTCTGGTCCTGGACGGTTTTTGTGTTGGTGACGCAATCTTTGAATTTTGTAAAGAGCATGCGCTATATTATTTCAATATACCCGGCGCTGGCACTAATCGCCGCCTGGACAATTTTCAAACTGATGGAGAAAGGCAACACAGCGGGTAGAAAGATCAGGATGGGGGGTATAAATTGGGGGCGGGTTATTACCATTCTGATCGCGGTGGTCACCATTATTGCTACAGCGCTATGGGCGGTCGCGTTTACCTCCATTTACACCAAACCGGTCACCCGTGTGGCTGCCAGTGAATGGATCTACGAGAACATCCCGGGTGCCATTAATCTGAAAGTCACTAATTCAGACAGTGAACGCTTCACCCAACCTTACGGCTATCAGAATTCCGCCATCATCTCTGCTGAAACGCCCTATCGCTACAACGTCACAGCAAGAAAGAGTGCGTTATTATCAAACGTGACGGTTCAGCATGTACAGCTTCACTCAGGGATGAACCCTCAGAATTCGCTGCTGGTTTCAATTTACGAATCAGGTAGTAATGGCAAACGCCTGCTCGGTGCCGGCTTTTTACAGGCTGATTTCTCGGGAACCTCTGATGCTTCAGGGGACAGATCAGTTGTTGTGATGCAGACAGCAGTCTACATGGAAGCAGGGAAGCAGTATGAGATTGAGCTCTCCGTTGCTGAACCCGAAAGCTTTTTACGGATCGGAGGCAGCGTTGAACTGGTAACAGACCAGGGGTCGGTGTATCTTCCGCAGCCGGTTTACCGTCTTACCAGCAGCTCACCTTTCCAGTTATCCATTTATCCCCGTGAAAGCGGTTTGTTGGATGAGATAGTCCTGAACCGGGTTGTAGATCTGACGGCGTCCGGTCGGGTTTCGACTCTGAAAGCGTCGATCATTGCCCAAAACAACCCGGAAGCGATCCTTACCAGTGCGGAAATTGAGGATAGCTTTTCAGCAGGGTCCGACCTACGCGGAGAGGCTTTCACGCTGCGTTTTGATGAGCCAGTTGAGCTGGTAAAGAACGACGGTTACTTGCTGCTGCTGCAGGTGGAAGGCAGCGGGGAACTGGGGATTTACAACAGCATCACCGCGCTTGAATCTACCTGGGATGACGCGCTGCCGGTGGGTCTGTACGGCTACAACCAGTTCGGGTACTGGGATGGTATCTACGGAAACCATCTCAATATGGAGCTTTATTGGGATGATAACGCCGAAAAATTGGCACGGCTGACCTCGATCCTCGACCAGTCAGATGCTATTTTTATTAGTTCCAATCGCCAGTGGGGAACCATCCCGCGCGTTCCAGAGCGTTATCCCCTCTCCAGTCAGTATTATCGCTTATTGATCGGCTGCCCGCCTGAAAAAGACATCCTGTGGTGTTACGCCGTTGCCGAGCCGGGTATGTTCCAGGGAGAACTTGGTTTTGCGTTATCCGCGGTCTTTCAAAATGACCCCGCGCTGGGCGAGTTCAGGATCAACGACCAGCTGGCAGAAGAAGCCTTCACCGTTTATGACCACCCCAAAGTGTTGATTTTTGAGAAAACCCCCGATTATGATTCGGATCAAGTGGCAGGAATACTGAGCGCGGTAGATTTAACCAGTGTGGTACACAAAACGCCGCGGCAAGCCAGCCGCATTGCCGGAAACTTGAAATTGACGGATGAGGAAAAAGCCGTTCAGTCAGCCGGGGGAACCTGGAGGGAGCTGTTCCCGCCTGATTCTCCTTTAAACAGGCATCCCTGGATGGCGGCGGTCACCTGGTATATAGTGGTCATGCTGTTGGGATGGATTGCCTTCCCGATCGTGCGCTACTTCTTCAAAGGTTTGGCTGACGGGGGGTACGGCTTTAGCCGGCTCGTTGGACTGCTCTTCCTCGCCTATTTCACCTGGCTGGCGGGTTCAGCAGGGATACCCTTTGGCCGTACCAGCATCAGCATGGTGTTGCTTGTGCTTCTGCTCATAGGTGTGGGGTTGGGCGTGCTGCGGCGCGGGGAGTTGCAACGGGAACTCCGTTCGAATCATCGGCGCATTCTCATAATTGAAGGATTGTTCCTGGTGCTGTTTCTGCTCGATCTCGCCATCAGAATAGGCAACCCTGACCTGTGGCATCCCTGGAAGGGCGGTGAAAAACCGATGGACCTGTCGTACTTCACCGCGGTCCTCAAGAGCACAACCTTCCCGCCTTATGACCCGTGGTACTCAGGCGGATACATCAATTATTACTACTATGGGTTTGTCATCGTGGGTGTGCTGGTTAAATGGCTGGGAATCGAACCCGCGATCGCCTACAATCTCATCCTGCCCACTCTTTTCGCGTTTACTGGCATCGGGGCATACAGCATTGGCTCGAATCTCTTTGCCGGGCGAAAAGCAGCAGATAATACTGAGGAAAACGCCGTTACCGGGTCAGCCATCAGGCGCAGTACACTGGCTGGTCTTGCCGCTGCGTTGGCGGTGTTGATCGCTGGTAACCTGGGAACGTTGAGGATGTTTACCCAGGGCTTCCAGCGGCTGGCGGCACCTGACGGGATCATTGATAGCGGAAGGTTTTTTGAAAGCCTCGGCTGGTTCTTCTCAGGGCTGGTGAAGTTCCTGGGTGGAACAAAGCTGCCATTTGGTTTTGGGGACTGGTACTGGAACCCTTCACGTGCCATACCGGGTGATGTGATCACCGAATTTCCATTTTTCACTTTCACATACGCAGACCTGCACGCCCATATGATCGCCCTACCCATAACGCTGCTCGCTTTAGGCTGGGTGCTGGCGATACTATTCAGGCAATGGGAAGTTCAGTCGATTAAAAATCCAAAAGCGACTGCGGGGTTGGTGGGAACAATTCTTTTCGGCAGCTTCATCATCGCGACATTACGACCAACAAACACCTGGGATCTGCCAACCTATCTTCTTTTCGCAGTCATTGTCCTTTTCTACAGTGTTTATAAAAATTCACTGTTACCTTCAGGTTTTCTACCCTCTGCTCCTGACTGGCTGCGGCGCACTGTTTTTTCAGCCATCCTGATCGGTCTGCTGATTGCCGGCGTGATGGTGTTCTACCTGCCATTTACAGAAAAATTCGGGCAAGCCTACGGTACGATCGACGCCTGGAAAGGTGACCACTCCCCGCTCAAGTCATACCTTGTGCATTGGGGCTGGCAACTTTTCATTGTAGCGACCTGGTTCGCCTGGGAGACGCGTGAATGGCTGGCGGCGACGCCCGCTTCTGCTCTCCGCCGCATCAAACCTTATATTGGTTATTTGCAGGTCATCACGGCACTCTTTTTCATGGTGGTGATCCTGCTCACGCTGCTGGGGGTCCAAATTGGCTGGGTGGTTGGCATCCTGGGGGTGTGGTCGCTGGCGTTGCTGTTGCGTCCGAACCAGCCGGATGGTAAACGCCTGGTGTTGTTCATGAGCGGCACCGCGCTGGTCTTGACCCTGTTCGTGGAGTTGTTCGCGCTCCAGGGCGATATCGGACGCATGAACACGGTTTTCAAGTTCTACTTCCAGGCGTGGACGCTGCTGGGTATTTCAGCCGCGGCAGCGCTGGTCTGGGTGATGCCGGCGGTTAATTCAGCTTGGAAGGCGGGTATCGCCGCTGTTTGGCAGGTGGTTTTGGTCATCCTGCTCGCCGGTGCTTTTCTTTACCCGCTGACCGCCAGCGCTGATAAGATCAGGGACCGCATTTCTGCATCTGCTCCGGCCGGGTTGAACGGGGATGCTTTCATGCAGACATCCACCTATTTTGATCAGGGAATAGATATGGACCTCAACCAGGATTACCAGGCCATACAATGGATGCGGAACAACATTTTAGGTTCCCCTGTGATCGTCGAAACCAACACGGTGGAGTATCGCTGGGGGAACCGATTTACCATTTACACTGGGCTGCCTGGTGTGCTGGGATGGAACTGGCACCAGCGCCAGCAGCGCGGATTTTTGGATTACAACGGCATTAACAATCGCCTCAATGAGATCCCGTTCTTCTACCAGACCACAGATGTTGAAGAAGCGCTGGGGTTTCTTGAGCGTTATGATGTGCGCTACATCGTACTGGGGCAGATGGAGCGGGCATATTACAGCGGCGCCGGGCTGGATAAGTTTGAATTGTTCGATGGCGTCCACTGGAAAGAAGTGTTCAGAGAAATGGACACCGTAATTTATGAAGTAATTGACTAGATAGGATTATCGCGGGAATGTCAGAGGTGATCGAAATACTGGTGTGGTACCTGGTGGTGAGCCTACTCGGGCTGATCGCTTTACCATTGGCATTCCGTTTCTTTCCGGCGCTGCCGAGCCGGGGAGTCGCTTTGGCGCGCCCGCTGGGTTTGTTATTATGGGGATTTATTTTCTGGTTGCTGGTTTCACTGGACATACTACAGAATGACCTGGGCGGGGAGATCGTGGCGCTATTGATTCTGCTGGGGCTTTCTAGTTGGGGTTTGAGCGGCGGGCGAAAACGAGAGATGCTCACCTGGCTGAGGCAAAACCTGCGCACTGTCCTGTTCATTGAGGGTCTTTTCCTGCTAGTTTTCCTGCTTTGGGTGCTGGTGCGCGGCATGAACCCTGAAGTGACCTACACTGAAAAACCGATGGAATTGGCTTTCGTCAATTCCATTTTACGTTCACCCGGGTTCCCTCCTCAGGACCCGTGGTTATCGGGTTATGCCATCTCATATTACTATTTTGGTTATGTGATCATCGCGATGCTGACGCGCCTCAGCGGTGTTGCTTCTGCCG
>CAYMGO010000029.1:15950-24978 GCA_964390015.1 uncultured Anaerolinea sp.
TTCTGGAATTGGTTATCCATCCTGGACCTCAACCAGCCCCCAACGCAGCCTTTCGACTGGCTCCCATCTCGAACCAGCGGCTGGCTGTGGTGGCGAGGCTCACGCGTGCTGCAGGACCTGACCCTAGGTGGCCAGCACATTGAGATCATTGACGAATTTCCATTCTTCTCGTACCTGCTCGCGGATATGCATCCGCACGTGTTGGCGATGCCCTTTACCCTGCTGGCCATCGCGCTCGCGTTGAACCTGTTTACGGGATGGGAATCCTACTTTCACAAGGGTCGCAGGCTTGTGGATTGGATCAGGACCCTGAATTTTTGGCTTACAGCATTGGTACTTGGCAGCCTGGCTTTTTTAAACACCTGGGATTTTCCGATCTATGTTGGTCTGTTCTGCCTGATTTGGGCTTTCAAGCGCTATCGTACAGAAGGATGGACAGCGGGACTCCTGTGGGAGTTCCTGAAAAACGGGGTTGCGCTGGGGATCGCCGGTGTGCTGCTTTACCTGCCATTTTATATTGGGTTTGGTTCACAGGCAGGCGGAATCCTGCCCAGCCTGGAATTTATGACCAGGGGAGTGCACTTCTGGGTACTATTCGCCGTTCTTTTGGTTCCGATCACTGTGTACAGTCTCGTCCATGCGAAACATAAACTGGAATGGTGCGATCTCTGGTCAGGTGCAAGAGCCACACTGATCCTGTTTGCAGTTTTGTTCTTCCTGATGCTTGTTTACGGCGCGCTTCTGCTATCCTTCCAACAGTGGGGTCCGGAACTGGCGGTTTCACAGAACCCGTATCTCTCGGCGCTTGGTGTCAAGATGACCCAGGGTGGCAATGCATTTGCAGGTGTGCACGCCGGTTTCCCGGCCGGGGAGATCCTGAGCCAGTCTCTCCTGCGCCGACTGCGTTCCCCCGGAACCTGGCTGACACTTGGAATCCTGCTGACCATTGCCTTGGGGGTTTTGCTCAAGCGAAATGGTAACCCGGAAAACAATGTTGAGACGGGTGCAGGTGAAACAACTCATGATCGCGAAGCTGAATTATTTGTTTTCATCCTGGTGTTTTTAGGATTATTGTTAACCATCTTCCCAGAATTCTTCTACCTGCGTGACCAGTTCGGCACGCGCATGAACACCATATTCAAGTTCTACTTCCAGGCGTGGATCTTCTGGGGGATTGCCGCAGCAGTTGGCAGCGCGATGCTGTTTCATCAGCTTCGCGGCTGGCGGGGGGTGGTCTTCCAGGTAGTTTGGATATTAACCGTTACAGCTGGATTAGCGTACCCGGTGGTGATGTTGTGGAACAAAACGAACGCGTTTTCCATGAACGAGTGGACGCTTGATGGTAACGCGTACATCCGTAAATACAACCCTGACGAATATGCAGCCATCTCCTGGTTGCAAGACGCGCCGATGGGTGTGGTGGCCGAGGCCATTGGCGGCAGTTATACCGATTACGCTCGTGTTTCTACCCGCACAGGTTTGCCGACGGTATTGGGTTGGCCTGGGCATGAGAGCCAGTGGCGTGGTGGTGGTGAAGAAATGGGTTCCAGGCTCAGTGAAATCCAATTGTTATATGAAACCGGCGATTGGAACGAAGCGCTGCGCATACTGCAAGGCTATAATGTCAGGTATGTTTTCATTGGTCACCTTGAACGCTCGGCCTACCGGGTGGAAACTGCGAAATTCGAGGACAACCTGGCGGCAATTTTTACAAATAACAGTGTTACCATCTTTGAAGTACCTGCTGATCCCGGAGCCACACAGAAATGAGTGAAATTCTTAGCTCCGAACGAAAACTGACGACTGAGCACCTGGCTTACCTGTTGCTTTTACTGGTGGCGGGAACTTTACGTTTTCTTATGCTTGGAAGAATCCCCCTGGCTGACCACGAGGCCAACCTGGCTCTGCAAGCACTGCAGTGGAGCCGGGGGGAGCAGGTGATGCTTTCGGGTGAACCGGGGTACACCGCGTTTACAAGCGCTTTGTTCTTCGTTTCCGGCGCGACTGAGTTCACTGCCCGCTTCTGGCCAGCCTTGGCGGGGACTTTGCTTGTGCTCATTCCACTGCTTTTCAAGGAGCGCCTGGGAAAACCTGCCGCGCTGATACTGGCCGGCCTGATCGCGATCGATCCAATCCTGATTGGAGTTTCGCGAAGTGTTGAGGGCAGCGCACTGGCCTTATTGGGGGTGCTGGCAGCGCTTGGTTTTGCGTTTCGGCAGAAGCCGCTCTTGTGTGGGCTTTCCCTGGGATTGGCTCTGGCGGGAGGAGTGGGATTATGGCCGGGTGTGGTCGTTTTGGCGATTTTGTTCCTGTTGAACAGGCGAAAAGTTGGCGATATCAGCAAAAACCACCTGGCCATGGTCGCAATTACTGCGGGAATCACTCTGCTTACAATAAGCACGCTTTTCTTGACAAACCCACGCGGTATCAGTGCTGTAGGTTCGAGTGTTGTGGAATACGCGCGGTCATGGAACAGTACTGACCGCGCCCCGTTCATTGGTGTGAGCGCTGCATGGACTTTTAGCATGCTTCCGATGCTTATCCTCGCTATTTGGGGGTTGATCGACGGTTCGTTACGCGGCGATGGGCGTGTAAAATGGCTGGGCATCTGGGCAGGGGTGGCACTGGTGCTGGCACTGATCAACCCGGCGCGGCAGTTGCAGGATCTGTTCTGGGTGTCGATGCCGTTGCTCAGTCTGGCAGCGATCAGGCTGGCAGACCTGTTCTCGAGTTTTCAAGTTGAAAATCGAATCATTTTCCTGGCGGAAACTGGATTGGTGATCGCGCTGGTTGTTTTTTCCTTTCTGAATTTGGTAAATCTGGTAAACAACCCGATGTTGGACCAGGAAGAGTACCGTAACCGAGTGATAGGTGTAATCCTGCCGCTGATCTTGTTATTGGGAATGACTGTGCTGCTCGCATGGGGCTGGTCTGGGGTTGCCACTCGCAAGGGGTTGATCGCCGGTACCGGCATACTGGCGGTAATGCTCATTTTTTCAACTTCCTGGAAAGCTGCGTCTCTGGGCAGCCGACCGGAATTCGAGGTCAGAAGGAACGCCGGAGTACCCGTGGGTCATGAAGAACTACTCTCAACGATCAACGAAATCTCACTATCGAAAACTGGTATTGAGAACCGCATCGATATTCAATTGATCGACCTGGAATTGCCGTCGCTGCGGTGGGCACTGCGCGATTATGAACAGATTCAGCACGTGAACACATTTGATCCGGGAGCGGTGCCTTCAATTGCCCTGACCGGTATTGACCGAGAAATCACGGCAAACACGTCTTATCGCGGGCAAAAGCTATTGTGGCAGGTCAACCCTGACATGAAACAAATGAAAATTTCCGACTGGATGAAGTGGTCATTATTCAGAATTGCTCCAGAGCAAAAAACTGAAATCATTCTCTGGGCACGCAATGACCTCTTCCCCGGTGGAACAACACCATGAGAACAGGGAGCAACACATTGCTTGAACACGAAAAACCAATGGTAATCGCCATCGATGGCCCCGCAGCCTCTGGCAAATCCACGCTGGCAGAGCGGCTTGCGCAACGGCTTGGATTCTTCTATTTTGATACAGGGGTCATGTACCGGGCGGCTACGCTTGCGGCCTTGAACGACCTCGGAGGGGTTGACGATGAGGCTGCAGTGACCAGCCTCACGGATGCGATCCGCATCGACGTCCAACCGCCTTCTGTTGAAGATGGTAGGATGATGGATATACTACTGAACGGAAAGGATGTTACCTGGGAGATCCGCACTCCAAGCGTGGACAGGAACGTATCGCCAGTCTCAGCCTACGCGGGAGTCAGGCAGATCCTTACCGATCGGCAGCGAGAGATCGGTTTGCGCGGTAACATGGTGATGGTCGGGCGCGACATCGGTACAGTGGTTTTCCCGGATGCGCGTTACAAAATCTACCTTGAAGCTTCACCAGAGGAAAGGTCCAGGCGGCGCTTGAGGGAGATGTTACTGCGTGGTGAATCACACTCGTTTGAAGAGGTGCTGCAGTCCATTTTGCGGCGGGATGGCATCGATTCGACGCGGAAACACGCTCCGCTGAAACCGGCAGCAGACGCGGTAATCATCGATACAGACGGCAAGACAATCGAAGAAGTACTGGAAGAAACGCTATCCATCGTCAATCCTCAATTGTAGATACAGGATTGACTGCTGCGTTGCGCTCGGATTAATTGATCCTGGAAAGGAGCGGCATATGTGCGATACCATCGTTGCCCTGGGAAATTCAACCGCGGATGGGACTGTCATTTTTGGCAAGAACTCTGATAGGCACCCTAATGAAGCCCATGAAGTGGTGATACTGCCTGCAGCAGAACACGCGGCGGGTTCTGTAGTGAAATGCACATACATTGAAGTCCCGCAGGTGCCAGTAACCTACCAGGTTTTGCTGGCCAAGCCTTTCTGGATCTGGGGTGCGGAAATGGGGACCAATGAGCACGGCGTGACGATTGGCAATGAGGCTGTTTTCACGCGCACCCCTTACGGCAAGCAACCGGGCCTCATTGGGATGGATTTTCTGCGTCTAGCGCTTGAGCGCACCCGGGATGCAGAAGCCGCGATGATGTTGATTGTTGAACTTCTCGAGCAGTACGGGCAGGGCGGGAATTGTGGTTTTGGGCACAAGATGTATTACCACAACAGCTACCTCCTTTGTGATCCCAACCAGGCATGGGTGTTGGAAACTTCAGGCCGGGAGTGGGCGGCAGAAAAGGTGAGAGATGTACGCAGCATATCAAATGCCATTTCCATCGGCGCTCAGTGGGACCTGGCGTCCGCGAGCCTGGTTACTAACGCGGTGAAAAACGGATGGTGCCGCAGCGCAGAGGAATTTGATTTCGCCAGGTGCTATTCGGAGCCCATCTACACCACGTTTGCTGCGGGACGCAGCCGACAGGCTTGCACCACAATGGGCTTGAAGGGGCAAATAGGCAGGATCACAGCTCAAAGCATGATGAAGATCCTGCGCGCACACACGCGTGAGATAAAACCAGTCTGGTCTCCTGATCGCAGGATCACCGGGGCGGATGTGTGCATGCATGCCGGTTGGGGGCCGATCCGCGAGAACCAGACAGCGGGTTCGATGGTTTCAGTTTTACGCGAGGGAGGACTATCAGAACATTGGCTGACCGCCACCGCTGTGCCCTGCACATCGCTCTTTAAGCCGGTCTGGCTGGATGCGGGCATGCCTGATACTGGTATAAGCCCCAAAGGTGTTTATGACCAGGCGGCGTTGTACTGGCGCCACGAAGCGCTTCAGCGTGAAATCGCCCGCGATTACCAGACGAGAATTGGCGCACTGCATCCTCAGCAGGAGAATTTTGAGGCGGAATTCATTTTGTTGGCGGAAAAAGCCGCCAACACCCCGGCGCAAGAAAGACGGGAGATTTCAGAATCCGCATTTAGAAAAGCGGATGAGATCGAAAAAAACTGGCATGAGGAAGTTGCCGCGATGAAATTGACGAAGAAAAACCGTCTTCTTTATCGTGCAGCCTGGAAACAACTTGATGCTCAGGCGAAAATGATATAAAGTTGTATCATACTATAAGATGATCAAGATACACCTTTTCGACGCGGCGCCTTTCTTCGACACACCATATCAGCTGATCGGCTGGATTGGTTGGTTCGTGATGGCGGCGCTGATCCTCTGGATTGTGCGTCAGAATCTTGATCAGCAGCATCCCCGCCAGTTCTGGAAGATCTTCCTGGTGTTGGGGTTGCTGACAATGATCGTCTCGCTCTTCTTCGGTTTCGACCTGCCTTTGAACAGAAAAGTTCCACTGCCAAACATTCCGGGGGAGATCCAATCACCCACGGTGATGGTTTTCGCGATGATTCCGCTGCTGCTGGCTGGCGGCGTGCTTGGGGTCTGGCCAGCTGCCGTATTGGGGTTCGTCGGGGGCATTTTAGCAGCTTTGTGGAACACGCATTCTGTGTTTTCCCCGCTTGAAACATCCAGCCTGGCTGTTTTGATGGCGCTCGCCATGCGGCAGAATTACCGTACGCGGCTGTTCTCTTTCATGCGCAGACCGATCGGCACCGCAACGGTTGTCATCCTTTTATCAATCCCCCTGTTCCTGGTCAGCACATTCTTCAGTACCAACGGCAACCTGGCGGCAAAACTGGATTACGCGTTCACGCGCTCGTGGATCCTGATCATTGTTTCAGCCATACAGACTCTTGTTGCCGGATTGATCTGTGAGGTCTTCCAGGTGCGCAAATCAAGGTACTGGGTGAAATTTGACTCATTTGAGCCCTCACCGGTGGAAGTTGGTTTACAAAATCGCATTCTTTACACGGCTTTGCCGCTGGTTGGGGTGCTGCTGATGACACTTGTCATCGCGGACTGGATCGTCGCGGGAAGGGCTGCGCGCGACATCCTGGTAAATCAGCTTGAAGATTCATCCAGGATCGCGGCAGAGAACATCCCACCCATCCTTGAAACCGGTCAGAGTTTGACCACTTCACTGGTGGACCTTGACCTTCCTTTGAATGACATAAAACAACTCAGGAAGGTGCTGCAGGGGAAAATGCGCGAGCTCCCATTCTTCACACAGACCTTCGTTTTTGATCTGACTGGAGCTCCTCTTACGGGTTATCCGGATAACGAAATCAATGAATTTCGGATCTCTCCTGAGGAGGAGATGGGGATACAACTGGCTTTGAATGGGGTGCTGATCCAGAATTATGTGATCCAGCCGAATCCTGGTGCTGAATCTGCTCTGATAGCGTTCATAGCGGCCGTCCCTGATGAATACGGGTTAGCCCAGGGGGTGCTGATCACGCGCACCGACTTCTCGGTCAACCTGTTCTCTCAGCCGGCGCTGCTGGCATTGGCCAACCTTGCGGAGGCTGGCGGACAGGGTGCCATACTGGATGAATCAAACCGCATTCTGTTTCATACCAATCCCAACCTCATCATGACATCTTACGCCGGTCATATCCCAGAAGTAACGGGTTATTTTGAAGACCCCGGGATGACTGGTACACGTTATATGAACTACGCGACTGTGGATAGTGAGAATGGCTGGAAGGTGATCCTTTCCATGCCCGCGAGTTATTCGCAGGAGTTAGCGCTGCGCATCGCGGTGCCGCTGCTGATTATCTCTCTCGCAATTTCCGTTTTAGCTTACCTGTTATTGCGATTTCTCATGAAAACATTGACTGCTTCTCTTGTACTGTTGGCGAACAAGGCGGATGAGATCTCAAAGGGTGAACTGGACAATCACATTGAGGTGAGAGGTGTGGATGAAATTGGCCGGTTGAGTTCAGCTTTCGAACAGATGCGGGTAAGCCTGAAATCACGCCTGGAAGAACTGGATGCCCTCTTAAAGGTTTCTCAGGGAATTGCCTCTGACCTGAACCTTGAATCAACTTCAGCCCATTTATTGACCGCGCTGCGTTCCTACGGTGCAGATGCAGCCAGCCTGGTGCTCTTCAAAGGGGCAAAGAAGAACCGGGAAGAAGAACTTGAATCGTATCGTTCTGGTGAGGAAGCCGGGGATTACGCCTACCTTGACCGTGTGCTGCTTGACCAGATCCACGAAGAACCGATGTTGATCATTCCATCAAAGGCCAGGATCCGCCGAATGGGTCTGCCCAAGACGGCACCAATTCCCTCTGCGCTTGCAGCAATCGCACTCAACGGTGCAGATGAAAATCCGGGATTCATTTGGATCGTGTACTCACAATCTCACCGTTTTCTCGATCCTGAAATCCGCTTTCTCAATACCCTGGCCGGGCAGGCATTATTAGCCGTGACCAACTCGCTGTTGTATCACAAGGCTGAGGTTGGCAAGAAGCGGCTTGAATCGGTGCTGACCTCCACTCCGGAACCGGTGCTGGTGGCGGGAGAAGCCGGGCAGTTGCTGATGGTGAACCAGGCTGCGGAAGAAATGACGCAACTGGTGCGCATGGATAAAAATTCAGATAATGGCAGCGGAGAGATCATCTCGAAAGTCTTGAAGGAATTTGTGACCAGTACCAGCTCAACTGAAAGCCGGGCTGAAGAAATGGAACTTGAGGATCATCATACCTACCTGATCTCAGTTTCACCGGTAGCGGTGGAAAGCAAGCACCTCGGTAAGGTTTGTGTGCTGCAGGACGTTACAGAGTATAAACAGCTGGAAAAAATGAAGTCAGAGTACGTATCCACCGTGAGCCACGACCTGAAGACACCATTGGCGTTGATTCGTGGGTATGCCTCTATGCTGCCGATGGTGGGAGACCTGAACAGCCAGCAGCATGATTATTCACAGAAGATCCTGGACGGGATCGATGACATCTCGAAAATGGCGGATAACCTGTTGGACATGCGCAGGATCGATTCCGGCATACAGCTACAGGTTGAAAGGGTATCGCCTTCTGATCTGTTGGACGAGGTGATCGAAGATATGCAGCCGCAGATCAAGCAACGCAAGGTACAGATCATGCGCGAACTGACCCTGGCGCAAGACCTCAATATTGAAGCCGACAGGGTGCTGCTGCAGCGGGCTTTGCATAACCTTTTAGACAATGCGGTGAAGTTCTCTCCCATCGGCGGCCAGGTGAACCTGCGCCTCCAGGTAAATGAAAGCAGTGTTGTCTTCGAGATCCAGGATCATGGGCTGGGGATCGCGCCGCTCGATCAGCCGAAAATTTTTGAGAGCGTCAAGCGAACCGCTGATGGAACGTTAAAGAAGGAATGGGGGGTCGGGTTATCGATCGTGAAATCCATTGCGGAAAGGCACCAGGGCAGGGTGTGGCTCGAAAGTCAGTTAGGCAAAGGCAGTACATTCTTCCTGGAGATCCCCTCAAATTTCCAGAAATCCACCTGATTTGTAAACGTAAATTATATAAAATGTGGTAAAATACGAGATTGCATGTATACAATGGCGGAATATTGCCTTTCCTTGGGATATTGTTGGCGTTCTGGTTGTGCAATTCCGTTTTAAAACTGCTGCAGGTCTTACATTCAGGAGGCATTAGTGGAAACAAAAAGTTTAGTCGCACTCCGGATCAATCTCG